>NZ_JAXCIQ010000015.1:0-141735 GCF_046540455.1 Pseudomonas sp. W5-36
CTTTTGATCGTATGCTTTTTCATGGGCTCGCCCTCGCTGTCGTTGGCTTCTTAAGAATGCCACCGTGGCGCTACTGACGCCTCGGCTTGGGCGAGTCCATCCAATTACGAAGCGTGCGCGGTGGATCAGCAGGACCGGCTTCAGCCGGAAATAGAGCTGAAAACCTTACCCCGCCAAACCCACGTACACGTTTTGCACGTCATCGTGGCTGTCGATCGCTTCGAGGAAGGCTTCGACCTCGGCCATCTGCTCTTCGCTCAGGCCTTCAACCGGGTTTTTCGGGCGGTAGCCGATCTTGGCGGACTCGACGGTGAAGCCGAACTCAGGCAGCGCCTTGCACACGGCGTCGAGGTCGGTGGTGTCGGTGTAAAACGTTGCAACGCCTTCGTCGCCCTGTTCAACGTCTTGAGCACCGGCTTCGATGGCGGCTTCGTCGGCGTCTGCATCGTCTTTGGCGGCGACGGCGTCAATCATGCCCAGGTGGTCGAAATCCCAAGTGATCGAACCCTCGGCACCCAGCTGGCCCTTGCGGAACAGCACGCGGATCTCGGACACGGTACGGTTGATGTTGTCAGTCAGGCACTCGACGATGACCGGGACTTTGTGCGGGGCGAAGCCTTCGTAGGTCAATTTTTCGAAGTGCACGTGCTCGCCGAGCAAACCGGCGCCTTTCTTGATGGCGCGTTCCAGTGTCTCGCGGGGCATGGAGGCTTTCTTGGCCTGCTCGACCACCAGTCGCAGGCGCGCGTTCATGTCGGGGTCAGGGCCGGAGCGCGCGGCAATCATGATTTCCTTGGACAGCTTGCCGAAAATACGCCCCTTGGCGTTGGCTGCCGCTTCTTTGTGTTTGACCTTCCACTGTGCGCCCATGATTGCTCTCTTGTTCCGGTGGCGATGAATCGCTCGGATCCGACGTGTCTTGCACGCCGGGCCCATGACGATAAACGCTGAAAATAGGGTGATCGATAATGACAGGCCGGGGGTGAACCGCGGCGACCGGCGCATTTTATACACGCTGGCGCCAGAAGACACCCCTGAGACGCGCCGGCGCCCTGACCTGGATCAGCGATGCTTGAACACCGGCTCGCGCTTCTCGATGAACGCCGCCATGCCTTCCTTCTGGTCCTCGCTGGCAAACGCCGCATGGAACACCCGGCGTTCGAAACGAATCCCTTCGGCCAGGCTGACTTCAAAGGCGCGGTTCACGCTTTCCTTGACCATCATGGCTGCCGGCAGCGACTTCGCCGCGATACCGGCCGCGACGTTCATTGCCTCATCCAGCAGTTGGTCCTGCGGCACGATGCGCGCCACCAACCCGGCCCGCTCCGCTTCGACGGCGTCGATCAGGCGCCCGGTCAGACACATTTCCATGGCCTTGGCCTTGCCCACCGCCCGGGTCAGACGCTGGGTGCCGCCCATGCCGGGCAGCACGCCCAGCTTGATTTCCGGCTGACCGAAGCGCGCGTTGTCGGCCGCCAGAATGAAGTCGCACATCAGCGCCAGTTCGCAGCCGCCACCGAGGGCAAACCCCGAGACGGCGGCGATGATCGGTTTGCGGCGATTGGCCACCCGATCGCTGTCGCTGAACAGGTCATCCAGATAGATCTGCGGGTATTTCAGCTCGGCCATTTCCTTGATGTCAGCCCCGGCGGCGAACGCTTTTGCCGAGCCGGTCAGCACAATGCAGCCGATGCCGTGATCGCCCTCCAGCTCGTCGAGGGCGTGGTTGAGTTCGCTGATGAGCTGCGCATTCAAGGCGTTAAGCGCCTCTGGGCGATTGAGGGTCAAGAGTGCAACCCGACCTCGAACCTCTTTGAGGATAGTCATGTAATTCATTGTTTTATATACCTTTTATTATCGCGGAAGGCAGTCAGCCGCTATCGTAGATTTAACATGCGAAACACAGCACAAGACATTGATATTAAAGAATAAGCTCAACGGCCATCGCGGTCGCTTCGCCGCCGCCGATGCAAATGGCTGCGACCCCTCGCTTAAGACCCCGCTGCTTCAACGCCGACAGCAACGTCACCAGAATTCTCGCCCCTGATGCGCCAATGGGATGGCCCAATGCGCAGGCGCCGCCATGCACGTTGACCTTGTGATGGGGCAGTTCCAAGCGGGCCATGGTGACAAGCGCGACGACCGCGAACGCTTCGTTGATCTCGAACAGGTCCACGTCTGCCAGGGACCAGCCGGTCTTGCTCATCAGCTTGTCGATGGCGCCTACCGGTGCGGTCGGAAACAACCCCGGCTCATTGGCATAAGCGGCGTGGCCATGGATGACCGCCAACGGCGTGATCCCACGTCGTTGTGCTTCGGACTGGCGCATCAGGGTCAGGGCTGCAGCGCCGTCGGAGATCGAGCTTGAGTTGGCTGCTGTCACGGTGCCGCCTTCGCGGAACGCCGGTTTGAGCAGCGGGATCTTGTCCAACTTCGCTTTGGGTGGCTGCTCGTCCTGGCGAATGGTCTTGCGCGCCTTGCCCACCGTGGCCTCCACCGGGACAATTTCAGCGTCGAACCAGCCGCGCGTCATGGCTTCCTGCGCCCGGGTCAGCGAGGCGACCGCAAAACCGTCCTGGGCTTCCCGACTGAAATTTTCCAGCCCGGCGCACTCCTCGGCGAAGGTGCCCATCAGTCGACCACGGTCGTAGGCATCTTCAAGGCCGTCGAGAAACATGTGGTCGATGATCTGGCCGTGGCCCACGCGGTAACCGCTGCGGGCCTTCTCCAGCAAATACGGCGCGTTGGACATGCTCTCCATGCCACCGGCGATGACCACGTCGGCGCTGCCGGCCAGCAGCATGTCGTGGCCGAGGATGGCCGCCTGCATGCCCGACCCGCACATCTTGTTCAAGGTGGTGCAGGTGGTGGCGTCGCTGAGCCCGGCGCCCAATGCCGCCTGACGCGCAGGCGCCTGGCCCAGCCCGGCCGGCAACACACAACCGAACAGCACTTCATCGACCTGCGCTGGATCAATGCCCGCGCGCTCAACCGCGGCGCGTATGGCAGCGGCGCCCAATTGCGGCGCAGTCAGGCTTTTGAGATCACCCTGAAAGGCGCCCATGGGCGTGCGCGCAGCACTCACGATTACCACAGGGTCGTCGTTCAACGTCTGACGTTTGTTCAAAGACATGATGGAATTTCCTCGATTAGCGAGCCGCCATGCGCAAGGCGCCGTCCAGACGGATCACCTCGCCGTTGAGCATGCTGTTTTCGATGATGTGGCGTGCCAGCGCGGCGTATTCCTCGGGCTTGCCCAGGCGTGGCGGGAATGGCACGCCGGCGGACAGGCTCTCGCGCACCTGGGGGGTCATGCCGGCCATCATCGGCGTTTCGAAAATGCCCGGGGCGATGGTCATGACGCGGATGCCGTAACGCGCCAGTTCACGGGCGGCGGGCAGGGTCAGGCTGACAATGGCGCCCTTGGAGGCCGCATACGCCGCCTGGCCGATCTGGCCGTCATAGGCGGCGACCGATGCGGTGTTGATGATGACGCCACGCTCGCCGCCGGCGTCGGCCGTGCTTTCGGCGATGGCCACGGCAGCGAGGCGCAGCAGGTTGAAGCTGCCGATGAGGTTGACGTTGATCACCCGGCTGAAACTGTCGAGGCCGTGAGGGCCTTCTTTGCCAAGGATTTTCTCGGCGCCGACGATGCCGGCGCAGTTGATGACGCCATTGATCTGGCCAAACGCACTCAGCGCCGCATCCACTGCGGCCTGAACGTCGCTCTCCCGGGTGATGTCGCTGACGCTGGCCCGGGCCTTGCCGCCCAGTTTTTCCACGTGCGCCGCGAGCGCCTCGGCGTTGACGTCCACCAGCATCACGCTGGCCCCGGCGTCGATGAGCATCTGTGCGCTGGCCGCACCCAGCCCGGACGCGCCGCCACTGACCAGGAATACCTTGCCGCCGATCTGCATGATTGTGTCGTCCTTACACTTTTATTGTTGGGGGGCGAAATACTCCGCTCTGCCGCGTGGATGGGCAATAGTCAAAGCGCGCAGAACGCGTGGTGGTTTTGGCCAGTGGCGATCGTCGCGGCATCGTTCGGGTCTTCAGGCCGGCGTGGCGTTGAACTCGCCCGGTGACGGCAGCAGGTAACGCATCACCGAATCACAGATCATCGCTTTCTGCCGCGCCTTGACCCCTTCGTCCTCCAGGTCGATCTGGAAAATCTCGGCAAACGTGTGACGGTTGGACACGCGGTAGAAACAGAACGAGCTCATCAGCATGTGCAGGTCAACGGCCTGCACGCTTGGCCGGAAAACGCCGGCCTGCTCACCGCGCCGCAAGGTTTCGTCCAGCGCCTGCAGGACGTTCCGGCTCAGCTCGCGGATGGTCGCGGACTGTTTGACGTTGGCGCCGTTGTGGATGTTTTCGATGCAGACGATGCGCACGAAATCGACGTTGCGGTCGTGGTGATCGAAGGTGAATTCCACCAGCCGCCTGATCGCTGCTTCCGGTGCGAGCACGTCCAGGTCAAGGCTGCTTTCCGTGGTGCGGATGTCGCCGTAAAGTTTCTCCAGCACCTCGGTGTACAGCTGCTCTTTGCTGTTGAAGTAGTAATAGATCATCCGCTTGGAGGTTTGCGTGCGCTCGGCAATCGCATCGACGCGTGCGCCGGAGAGGCCCTGGGCGACGAACTCGGCGACGGCCGCCTGAAGGATGCCGTCACGGGTTTTTTCCGGATTGTTCTTGCGGGACTTGCGCGGCGACTGAGCGCG
Source organism: Pseudomonas sp. W5-36 (assembly GCF_046540455.1). Lineage (NCBI taxonomy): Bacteria > Pseudomonadati > Pseudomonadota > Gammaproteobacteria > Pseudomonadales > Pseudomonadaceae > Pseudomonas > Pseudomonas sp. W5-36. The sequence continues at coordinate 4,722 of NZ_JAXCIQ010000015.1, forward strand.
TTCATCTGGGCGCGCTTCGGCGAGGCTGTCGTCAACGGTTTTCATGCGGGGCTCACGACCACGGTGGAATCGCGGGATTATGGGCCGCACCGGTGCGTTACGGAAGCGGCTCGTCACCAGGCGCCATGGGCGATCACGCCCGTCCCGAGCCGCTGCGGGCCCGGGCCATCGCCGCCAGGCGTACCGCGGCGTTCGCCTCGCCATTACCCGCATAGCCGTTGCTGCGCTGGAGGATTTCAAAGAAAAAACGCTCGTCGAACGCTTGGGTGTAGGCGTGAAACAGCTCGCCACCGTGGGCGTCACGGTCATACAGCACGTGGTGCTGCGCCAGTTTGTCGAGGAACCCGTCGTCGAAACCGAAGCGCGCTCCCAAGTCGTCGTAGTAGTTCTGGGGAATATCCAGCCACTGCACGCCTGCCGCTTCGGCGCGGGCGACCTGGACAAAGATGTCGTCGCAGGCAAAGGCGACGTGATCAACGCCTGCGCCGCCGTGGCTCGCCAACCCGCGGGCGATGGCCGTGTCGCCATGATCCGGGGTGTTCAGCGACAGGCGCACGGTGCCGCAACGGCTGCGCAGCGCCCGGGTTTTCACCAGCCCGTAAGGGTCGGGCAGCAGCGCATCGGCATCGGCCTCGAAATCCAGCACGGCTTTGTAGAACAGCTCCGCGCTGTCGAGCCTGTCGGCAGGCAAGGCCATGGCAACGTGATCGATGCGCTGCAAACCGCTTGGCGTGAAGGGTGGCGGGCTCAGGGTGAAGTCGCTGTCCCAGCTCGATTGCCCCGGTGCGGCGGCCTCGATCAGATACATCAGGCTGCCGTCCGGCGCGCGCACTGCCGGGACCGCTCGAGCATCAGGGCCCACCGGGCCGCGATGGGTTTCGGCATTGAGCTGACTCGCCCGCTCCAGCGCAGCAGCGCTGTCGTTCACCCGCAACGCCATGGCGCGCAGCGACGGGGCGGGAGTTTCGAGGGCGGAGTTCATGAAAGAAGGGGCAGCGAAAGAAGCCGCAGCGGAAGACATCGGAGGTGAGGAGAAGCGCTCGGCGTTCAACAGTATCTTGATATCGCCCTGCCCCAGCAGGGTCACGGCTTTGCTGCGGTGCTGACCCAAGGTGTCGAGCCCCAGGCCATGCAGCCAGCTGCCCAGCCGTGCACCCTGGGCATCGTCCACGGCGAACTCGATAAACGCCGCGCCGTTGCAGGCGCTGGGCGCCGGCGGATGGAACAACATTGACGGTGCAGCGGGTTGAGACTGCTGCTCCAGCAGCGCGCGGGTTTGCTCCTCCAGGTGCAGCAACGAACGCAGGCCATCGGCGGCGTTGGCCCGAGTGGGTGCGGCGCGAAACACGTCATTGAAAATCTCCAGCGACAGCGGGCCGGTGTAACCGCTGCGCAGGACCGCCGCGAGGAAACCCGCGCAATCGAATTCGCCCTGCCCCGGGAAACACCGGAAATGCCGACTCCACTCCAGCACGCCCATGTTCAGCAGCGGCGCGTCGGCCATTTGCACGAAGAAGATCTTGTCGCCGGGAATCTGCGCAATCCCGCTCGGATCCCCCTTGAGCGACAGCGTGTGGAAACTGTCGAGCAGCACGCCGAGGGCCGGATGGTCGACCTGCCGGACCAAATCCCAGACCTGCTGCCAGGTGTTGACGTGACGTCCCCATGCCAGGCCCTCATAGCCCACCCGCAGTTGACGCGCACCTGCCCGCTCGGCGATCGACCCAAGGTCATCGAGCAGAACGTTTCGCTCACCCAGTGAGTCGCTGGCGGTGTTGCTGCAGACCAGCATCAGGTCGGTGCCGAGTGCCTGCATCAGGTCGAATTTGCGTTCGGCGCGGTCGAGGTTGCGCTGCAGGTGCTCGCGGCGACAGCCTTCGAAGTCACTGAACGGTTGAAACAGGGTGATAGCGATGCCCAGATCCGCGCACAGCTGCCGCACCTGACGCGGGCTGCCGTTGTGATTGAGCAAGTCGTTTTCAAAGATTTCTACGCCATCGAAACCTGCTGCAGCAATGGCTTCGAGCTTTTCCGGCAGGGTGCCGCTCAAGGAAACAGTGGCGATCGAGCGCTGCATGCGGGGGGAATCTCCTGAATAATCACATGGCCACCTGGCGTCGATGAGGCTCGAACCTGGCGGGCGTTCGTGGGATTATTCGCGCCGTTGGACACGACATCAAATGAAATGAACCATACGGTTAGTTGTATGACGCTTTGCAGGGCCACTGCCCTGGCCGCGCGGACACCACCATAACAATTTCAAAACAGGCTTGATGCTTATGCGTTCCCCTTCTGCTTCGCCTGCCCCGGTCGCCTCCCGCCCTGCGCCGCCCCATGCCGGCATGAACGACAAGATTCGCGGCGCACTGGCCGTCGGCAAAACCCGTTGGGGCATGCTGGCACTGGTGTTCTTCGCCACCACCCTGAACTACATCGACCGCGCGGCACTGGGCGTCATGCAGCCGATTCTCGCAGAGCAGATGAGCTGGACGGCGATGGATTACGCCAACATCAACTTCTGGTTTCAGGTCGGTTACGCCATCGGTTTTCTGCTGCAGGGGCGTTTCATTGATCGGGTCGGCGTCAAGCGCGCGTTCTTCCTCGCGGTGCTGCTGTGGAGTCTCGCCACGGGCGCCCACGGTCTGGCGACATCAGCGGCGGGCTTCATGGTCTGCCGGTTTATTCTGGGCCTGACCGAAGCCGCCAATTACCCGGCCTGCGTCAAGGTCACCCGTGTGTGGTTCCCGGCCGGAGAACGCGCCGTGGCCACCGGCATTTTCAACGCCGGCACCAACGTCGGCGCGATGGTCACGCCTGCGTTGTTGCCGCTGATCCTGACCGTGTGGGGCTGGCAGGCGGCGTTTATCTGCATGGGCTCGCTGGGGCTGGTCTGGGTCATCACCTGGCGGCTGACGTATTTCAATCCCCACGACCATCCGACGGTACGTGCCAGTGAGCGCGCCTACATCGACAGCGATGCCGACCCTGAAACGGAGCCTGAAGGGGAAAAGGTACCGCTCTCGCGCATCCTGAAAATGCGCGGCACGTGGGCCTTTGCCCTCGCCTACGCCCTCACCGCGCCGGTGTTCTGGTTTTACCTGTACTGGCTGCCGCCGTTTCTGAATCAGCAATACAACCTCGGCATCAGCGTGACGCAGATGGGCATCCCGCTGATGCTGATCTGGCTGACCGCCGACTTCGGCAGTGTCGGGGGCGGGATCCTGTCTTCGTGGCTGATCGGCCGGGGCATGCGGCCGATGACCGCACGCTTTCTGTCGATGCTGGTGTTCGCGCTGACGATCATTGGCGTGGTGTTCGCCGCCAACGCCAGCGGTCTGTGGGTGGCCGTCACGGCGATCGCCCTGGCGGTGGGTGCCCATCAGGCCTGGACGGCGAACATCTGGAGCCTGGTCATGGATTACACGCCCCGGCACATGATCAGCACGGTGTTCGGCTTCGGCGGCATGTGCGCGGCCATCGGCGGCATGTTCATGACGCAGATCGTCGGCGCGGTCCTCACCGCGACGCAGAATAACTACAGCGTGCTGTTCACCCTGATCCCGGTGATGTACTTCATTGCGTTGATCTGGATGTATTTCATGGCGCCGCGCAGGTCATGAACCCGCCGTCGTCAACCGCCCTTCTTGCGCTGCTGCCACGCCGCCGCCAGGCCGCTGAGGCAGATGATCGCGATGCCGGCCTGGGCGACAAGGGATGGCGAATGGTTGAACACGATGTAGCCCCACAAGCCGGCGAAGACGATCTGACAGTACCCGAACGGCGCCAGCATGGCCGGTGCAGCGAAGCGGAAGGCCTGGGTCAGCATCAGGTGCGCAACCATGCCGCAGGTGCCCAGCGCCAGCATGAACGGAATGTGCTTCCACTCCGGTGACTGCCAGAAGAACGGCACGATGGCGCTCATCAGCAGGCTGTTGAACAGACCGGCGAAGAAGTTACTGGTGGTCGGGCTGTCGTGGGCCGCGACCAGACGGGTCAGCAACTGGTAGCAGGCGAAGCAGAACGCCGAGCCCAGCGGCAGTAACACCGCCGGCCGAAACAGCTCGCCGCCGGGGTGCACGATCACCAGTACCCCGCTAAAACCCACCAGCACCGCGATCCATTGACCGCGACTGACCGTCTCTTTGAGCAGCGGCACCGACAAGGCCGTCACCAGCAGCGGCGCGAGAAAGTTGACCGCCGTCGCTTCGGCGATCGGGATGAACATCAGGCCACTGGTGAACAACAAGCTTGTGCCCAGCAGGCACACCGCGCGCAACGCCTGCAGCCCCGGGCGCTTGGTGCGCAGCACACGCAGGCCCGCCGAGGGCATGAAAATGCACGCCATCAGCCCGGTGTGCACCACATAGCGCACCCAGACCACCATCATGATCGGGTAGATGCCGGAGAGGTATTTGGACAGCGTGTCATGACTGGAAAACAGAAAGGTCGCAAACAGAATCAGTGCGATGCCCTTCAATGGCTGGTTGACGCCGGAGAGCGGCGTGCTGGTGGTGCTCATCTGCGTTCCTTTGGCCGTGCGTGAATGCGGGTCTGTCCCCTGCCGAGTCGAGCGCCGGCTTTCGTTCGAGGCGTCCAGCGTCAGCAAGAATATAGAAGGCGTCGCCGGAGCACCAAGCAAACATGACCGCCCGGGTGTTTTTCTGACCGTCTGGATCAGGCCTTTCCGCTTGCCCGGATTTGCCGCAGACTGCCGCTCTCGTTGACTCGGAACGGACGCTCAGTGGACCGCATTCAGGAAATGACCCTTTTCGCCGCCGTTGCCGAAGGCCCCAGCTTCGCGGCGGTGTCGCGCAAACTGAACGTGTCCACGGCCACCGTCACCCGGGCCGTCGCGCAGCTGGAAGCACGGCTCGGCACCTTGCTGATCGTGCGCACCACCCGGCAGCTGCGCCTGACCGAAGCCGGCGTGCGTTTCGCCGACGACTGCCGGCGCTTGCTGGCCGATCTGCAGGAGGCCGAGAGCGCCGCCGCCGGCATTCATGGGACGCCGCGTGGGTTGCTGACCGTTACCGCGCCGCAAGTGTTCGGCGACCTGCACGTCACGCCGGTCATGACCGAGTACCTGAACCAGCATCCCCAAGTGCAGATCCGCGGCCTGTTAATGGACCGAATCGCCGGGCAGCTGGAAGAAGGCATCGACGTCTCGGTGCGCATCGGCGAGTTGCCCGATTCGTCGATGACCGCCATTCAGGTCGGCAGCGTCCGGCGCATGGTCTGCGCCTCCCCCGCTTACCTCAAGGCCCATGGCACTCCCCGGCATCCCCACGAGCTCATCGAGCGCGAAACCGTTTCCGTGATGATTACCGGCCGCAGCCCCGCGTGGACCTTCCGCATCGACGGCCAGCACCAGGACGTGAAGGTGCAATCGCGGTTGGCAATGACCTCGTTCACGGCGTCCACTCATGCCGCCCTTGATGGCTGGGGCCTGACTCAGGTGCCGTCCTACCAGATTCGCCGACACCTGCAGGCGGGCACGTTGCGCGCCGTGCTCGAAGACTTCGAGGTCACGCCGATGCCGGTTTACGTGGTCTACGTCGAAGGCCGAAGAGGCTCATCCAAAGTGCGCTCGTTCGTTGATTTCTGCGTTCAGCGTCTGCGCGCGGACCTGGCGTACAGCGCCGGGCGAGTTTGAGTGCGGGCACGGGTCCGCAGCCCAGCCTCGGCCCACCGGCCGAAATAGGGTTAGAGTAGTCACGCTGGCTCCGCCGTCCCTCGCCTGACCGGCAACGGAATCGGGGCGCTTTCCATCAATTGTCTGAAGGAAGATCCGCGTGAATCCATCGTCTCACCCAGCGAACATTGCCCAATTGATCGTCGACGCCATGGGCGCCGGTCAGAAAATCACCGACATCCGCCCTGAGTACGTGCCCGCCGATGCGGCCAGTGCCTACGCGCTGCAACGCGAGATTCTGCGCCTGCGCGAGACCTCAGTGGGCGGCTGGAAGGTCGGCGCCAAATCGCCGACCGGGCCTATCAATGGCGCGCTCCTGCCGGACGACGGTATTTTTGCCAGCGGCAGCCAGGTGGAGTGCATCGACTATCCGTCGCCGATTCTGGAACTGGAGATCGCCTTTCGGCTGGGTCGCGAATTCGCCCCTCGCGATGAGGCATATTCGGATGACGAAGTGCTGGGCAGCATCCAGACGATGGGCGCGACCATTGAAGTGGTGTCGAGCCGCTTTGCCGCCTGGCCGAAGATCGAACCGCTGCTGGCGTTGGGCGACCTGCTCAACCACGGCGCGCTGATTGTTGGCGAATTTGTTGATTACGATGCCAGCTTCCCGTTCGTCGAGCCTGCGCTGAGCTTTACCTATGGCGACGAAGACATCGTGCCGGGGGACGGGGCGAATCCGGCGGGTGACCCTCGGCGCTTGCTGCCGTGGCTGGTCAATCACCACACCCAGAACGGGCTGAGCGTGACGCCGGAGATGGTGATCACGACCGGTTCCTATACCGGGATGTACAAGACCCGCGGGCCGGGCCTGGCGGTTGGCGAGATTCGCGGGCTGCCGGTTGTGTCGGTGGAGTTGATTTAGGTTCCTGGGTCGCCAATGGCAGGACCGGCTTCGGACGGGAAGACGTCTGTGCATTCAACCTGGCTTTAGCGCCGGTTACGGCCCCTTCCCGGCTGAAGCCGGGCCCACCAGGAATGTGCGTTACGGCACATCGTCGCGTCGGGCGCGGAGGTGTAGGACCGGCTTCAGCCGGGAAGCGTTTGATTGAGGCGCCCAGGGAATCACGGCTCACCCCTGCCGCCAATACCCCGGTCGGTTGTACACCTCTTTCAGAAACGCGATGAAAAACCGCACTTTCGCCGGCAGGTAATGCTGCTGCGGGTAAACGCCCTGGATGTCGTAACTGGGCAAGGCGAATTCATCCAGCACGGTGACCAGCGCGCCGCTCTCCACTGCGTTCTGAATCTCCCACGTCGAGCGCCAGCTCAGGCCCAGCCCGCGCTTGGCCCAGTCATACAACAGCTCGCCATCGTTGCAGTACAGATTGCCCGCGACCTTGATCGCCACCGGCCTGCCCTCGCGCTGGAAGGTCCAGCCGCGATGCTGCCCGCCCTGCAGGTTGAACGACAGGCAATTGTGCTGCGCCAGGTCCTCAAGCACCCGGGGGAATCCGTGCTCCGCGAAATAGGCCGGTGAGCCACAGACCACGCGTTTGTTGGCGTACAGCTTGATGGCGACGTAGTTGGGGTCGAGCACCTCGCCGATGCGGATGCTCATGTCATAACCCTCACGCACCAGATCCACCACGTTGTCAGTCAGGTTGAAGGACAGCTGCAAATCCGGAAACCGCGCCTGAAATTCCGGCGCATGGGGCGCGACGTGCTGGCGGCCAAACCCCGCCGGTGCCGAGACCACCAGATGGCCCCGCACGCTGCTTTCGTTCTCGCTGATGCTGGCGTCCAGTTCCTCGAATGATTGGAGCACCAGCTTGGCGTTCTCCAGGTACGACTCGCCCGCATCGGTCAGGGTCAGGCCCCGGGTCGAGCGATGAATCAGCTTCACGCCCAGCCGTTCCTCCAGCGCACTCAGCCGCCGGCCCATGATCACCGGCGTCACACCCTCCACCAGTGCAGCGGCGGCGAAACTGCCACGGGTGGCCACCAGGACGTAGCTGCGCAATTCCGTGTAGCGATCCATTCGATACTCCAGATACCGATAGAGCGGATAAAAACAGCCATTCACAAAGCATCGGATTCAAATCAGGCTGCTTACGTACAAAAACTACCGAGTTCAGGAGACTAACAAATGACCGTCATGAGAGCCATCGAAGCCGCCGTTCTGGTGATGCGTCGCGAAGGCGTCGACACCGCCTTCGGAATTCCCGGCGCCGCGATCAACCCGCTGTACGCCGCCTTCAAGAAACTCGGCAGCATTGACCACGTGCTGGCGCGCCACGTCGAAGGCGCTTCGCACATGGCCGAGGGTTACACCCGTGCCATCGCCGGCAACATCGGCGTGTGCATCGGTACGTCGGGCCCGGCCGGCACCGACATGATCACCGGTCTCTATTCAGCCTCCGCCGACTCGATTCCGATTCTCTGCATCACCGGCCAGGCACCCCGTGCACGGATGCACAAGGAAGACTTCCAGGCCGTGGACATCGCCAGCATCGCAGCCCCGGTGGCCAAATGGGCAACCACCGTCATGGAACCCGGCCAGGTGCCGTATGTGTTCCAGAAAGCCTTCCAGTTGATGCGCAGCGGCCGGCCCGGCCCGGTATTGATCGACCTGCCCTTCGATGTGCAGATGGCCGAGATCGAATTCGACATCGACGCTTACGAACCGCTGCCGGTCGTCAAACCCCAGGCCAGCCGCAAGCAGATCGAAAAAGCCCTGGCGATGCTCAACGCGTCGGAGCGTCCGCTGATCGTCGCCGGTGGCGGCATCATTAACGCCGATGCGTCAGACGCGCTGGTGGAATTCGCCGAGCTGACCGGCATTCCGGTGATCCCGACGCTGATGGGCTGGGGCACGATCCCCGACGATCACCCGCAGATGGCCGGCATGGTCGGGCTGCAGACCTCCCACCGCTATGGCAACGCGACGCTGCTGGCGTCCGATCTGGTCCTGGGCATCGGCAACCGCTGGGCCAACCGCCACACCGGCACCGTGTCGGTGTACAGCGAAGGGCGTACCTTCATCCACGTTGACATCGAGCCGACGCAGATCGGCCGCGTGCTGACGCCGGATCTGGGCATCGTTTCCGACGCCGGCGCAGCGCTGGCAATGTTCATCGAAGTGGCGCGCGAGTGGCACACCGCCGGCAAACTGAAGGACCGCAGCCACTGGCTCGCCAGCTGCCAGCAACGCAAGCGCACGCTGCAGCGCAAGACCCATTACGAGAACATCCCGGTCAAGCCCCAGCGCGTGTACGAGGAGATGAATCAGTACTTCGGCAAGGACACCTGCTACATCAGCACCATCGGCCTGTCGCAGATTGCCGGCGCGCAATTCCTCCACGTCTACAAGCCGCGTCACTGGATCAATTGCGGACAAGCCGGCCCCCTGGGCTGGACCCTTCCGGCGGCGCTGGGCGTGGTCAAGGCTGACCCGAGCCGCCAGGTTGTCGCGCTGTCAGGGGACTACGACTTTCAGTTCATGATCGAAGAACTGGCCGTGGGTGCGCAGTTCAAGCTGCCGTACATCCATGTGGTGGTGAACAACTCCTACCTGGGCCTCATTCGTCAGGCCCAGCGCAACTTCGACATCGACTACTGCGTTCAGCTGGCGTTCGACAACATCAACGCGCCTGAGCTGGAAGGCTATGGCGTCGATCATGTTGCGGTTGCCGAAGGCCTGGGCTGCAAGGCGATCCGCGTGCTTGACCCGGCGCACCTGCAGGCCGCCTTCGCCGAAGCGTCGAGCCTGATGCAGCAGCACCGCGTGCCGGTGGTGGTGGAGATCATTCTCGAGCGCGTCACCAACATTGCGATGGGCACCGAGATCAACGCCATCAACGAATTCGAGTCCCTGGCCGAAACCCGCGCCGACGCCCCTACCGCTGTCAGCCTGCTGGATTGATTGCACCCGGTTATTCAAGAAACAGAGCCCAGCACAAGAAGGAGTACGTCATGCCACGTTTATGCGCCAACCTGTCGATGCTGTTCACCGAACTTGAGTTTCTGCACCGCTTCGAAGCCGCCGCCGACGCCGGTTTCAGCGGTGTCGAATACCTGTTCCCCTATGACTTCAGCTCTGCGCAGATCAAGGCCGAGCTGGACCGCAACCGACTCACCCAAGTGCTGTTCAACCTGCCGGCCGGGGACTGGGCCAAGGGTGAGCGCGGCATCGCCTGTCACCCCGATCGGGTCGAGGAGTTTTACGCCGGCGTTGACCTGGCCATCGCCTACGCCAAGGTCCTCGGCAACACCCAGATCAACTGCCTGGCGGGGATCAAGCCCCAGGGTTTCGACGACGGGCTGATCGAGAAGACTTTCGTCGACAACCTCAAGTACGCCGCCGACCGCCTGCAAGCCCAGGGCATCGATTTGGTCATGGAAATGATTAACACCCTGGACATTCCGGGGTTCTACCTGAACACCACCGCCCAGGCCCTGGCGATTCGCGAGAAGGTCGGCAGCCGCAATCTGTCGCTGCAATATGACATCTACCACATGCAAATCATGGAGGGCGACCTGGCCCGCACCCTCGAAAACCACCTGCCGGCGATCCGCCACGTGCAACTGGCGGACAACCCCGGCCGGCATGAACCGGGCACCGGCGAAATCAACTACGGCTTTCTGTTCAAGCACCTGGACCGGCTCGGCTATCGCGGCTGGATCGGCTGTGAATACACGCCGCTGACCACCACCGCAGCGGGGCTTAGGTGGCTGAAAACCCATAATTTGATCTGAAGTCAGCGGCAAGCTTCAAGCTTCAAGCTTCACCCGTTGCCAGCCGGACGAACGCAGTCAGGCTTCTAGCTTGCGGCTTGAAGCTTGCCGCTTGCCGCTTGCTCCCCAACAACAACCAGAGGCACCTTCTATGGCTAACATCGGATTCATCGGCACCGGCATCATGGGCCTGCCCATGGCAGAAAACCTGCAGAAGGCAGGTCATCAATTGATCCTTTCCCGGCATTTCAGTGCCCCGCCCGCGTCACTGGTGGACGGCGGCGCCACGGTGCTGGCCAACCCGCGGGAAGTGGCGCAAGAGGCGGAGTTCGTCATCGTCATGCTGCCGGACACGCCGCAGGTGAATGACGTGCTGTTCGGCGAAAACGGTCTGAGCGAAGGCACCGGAGCCGGCAAGGTGGTCATCGACATGAGTTCGATCTCACCTTCAGCGACCAAAGCGTTTGCCGAGAAAATCAACGCCACCGGCGCGCAGTACCTCGACGCGCCGGTGTCCGGCGGCGAAGTCGGCGCCAGGGCGGCCACGCTGAGTATCATGGTCGGCGGCGAGCAGGCGACCTTCGAACGCGCCCTGCCCCTGTTTCAGGCCATGGGCAAGAACATCACCCTGGTCGGTGGCAACGGTGACGGTCAGACCGCCAAGGTCGCCAACCAGATCATCGTCGCGCTGAACATTCAGGCGGTGGCTGAAGCCCTGCTCTTTGCCTCGAAAAACGGCGCTGATCCGGCCAAGGTGCGCGACGCATTGATGGGGGGCTTTGCCTCGTCGAAGATTCTGGAAGTCCATGGCGAGCGGATGATCAAAGGCACGTTCAACCCGGGTTTCAGGATTGCGCTGCATCAGAAGGACCTGAACCTGGCCCTGGAAGGCGCGCGGGAATTGGGGCTGAACCTGCCCAACACTGCCAATGCCCAGCAAGTGTTCAGCACCTGCGCGGCGCTGGGTGGGAGTGGCTGGGATCACTCGGGGCTGATCAAGGGCCTGGAGCACATGGCGAATTTTTCGATTCGCGGGGATCACAGGCCTGACTGACTGGCATCGAGAGGTGTGTTGGCCATACCGGCCCCTCCCCGGCTAAAGCCGGTCCTACGACGCACACGCCGCTGATTCTCGTAGGACCGGCTTTAGCCGGGAAGAGGCCCGCCCTGCCGACACCTCTCTCGGCGAATGACACCACCAAAAAAGCCAGGCGTCCTCTCGGACAGCCTGGCTTTCTTCATATAGCGGAGATTCGAATCACCCCGCCACCCGATCAGAAAATATTGATCGGATAATCCGCAATCAAACGAAATTCCTTCACGTCGCCATCGGGCTGATCGCCGTTGGCGGTGTGCCAGGCCTGACGCATGCGCAAGGACAAGTCCTTGGCCGGGCCGGACTGCACGACATACTTCGCCTCCAGGTTGGTTTCGTGGTGGTCGCCGTCATCGCCATAACCGGTGTACGTGCTGTTCGACGGAATGTGGGACCCATCGATGTCATCACCGTGGATATAACGAACCATGAAGCTCAAACCCGGCGCACCGTAACTTGCCATGTTCAGGTCGTAGCGCGCCTGCCAGGACTTTTCACCCGGCCCGTTGAAGTCCGAGTACTGCACGGAGTTGGCCAACAGTATCGAATCGCCAGTGTCGCCCCCGCCGTTATTACCAAAGGCCACATAATCGAATGGTGTGTCGCCATGCACTTTCTGATACGCCAGCGTCACGGTATGAGCGGTCAGGAATGAATAAGCAGCCGCCAGCGACCAGGTCGTGTTGTTGATATCCCCGGCCTTGGCGGCACCGCTGTCGTTGGTGCGGTAGATATTGAAATCGACGTTCAACGACTGCTGATCAGAGATCGGCAAGGTGTAGTTGGCATTAGCGTAGTACTGATGCCAGACGTCCTTGAGGTCCGAACCGTAAAGGCTGACCGAAAGATTATCGCTGAGCGCATATTTACCGCCCGCGTAATCAATGCTGCTGGCTTCAACGTTGGCATACGCCGCCCAGATGCCGTGATCATTGTTGGTCGTGACCGGGCCGTTGCTGCTGGTGAAATGACCGGCATCGAGGTCCAGATTCGCGATGTCACTGCTCAGCAGGTTAAAACCGGTCGCGGTCTGCGGGAACAGGCGTGACCCCCCTGCGGCAAACACCGGCGCCTCGGGCTGCAGGTTGCCGTAGCGCAATTCGGTCTTCGAGATGCGCATCTTCAGCGCACCACCGGCGGTGCCGAATTCATCCTGCGGATTGCCGTGGCTGTCCACGGGCAGGTTGCCGGTGCCGGTGGTCCCGCCACCGCCATCGAGCTTCAGGCCCCAATAACCGTAGGCATCAACGCCAAAACCAACGGTGCCCTGGGTGAAGCCGGAACTGAAATTACCCAGCACGCCCTGGGTCCAGTCCTTGCTGTCGTCCTTGCCGTTCTTGTTGTCCCGATTGAAATAGTAGTTCTTGAGATGAACAGTCAGACTGCTGTCGTCGACGAAGCCCTTGGCCTCCGATTGATCACTGACAACCCCTGCCGTTGCCAATTGACTGACACCCAGCGAAACCGCCAGCGTCATCAGATTCCATTTTACGAAAGTCATTGTTGTCCCCTGTCTCGATTAAAGCCCAGCGCGGGCGCCGCCTGGATGCGGGTCGCTGTTTGAAATTCATACGGTTCAGCGCTGGAGCGGGCGTTGCGGCAGATGGAAACGAAACACACATGCCAGTGACTGGACGGCTGTTCCAGCCAAAGGAGCACATTGATTATTGTTGATGCACATTCTACACACGGTAAAACACGCACTTGAAGGCCGAAAATCTTGTAGCACTATCCAACCGGCGGGGTTCCCAACCATTCTTGATAGTCACTATCAACCTTCGTAATAGTCGAAAACTTTGAACGGATGTTACCGTCGTCGGCGATGAAGAACACGACTCGATTGCCGGATGACTCCGCAGCGTCAGGCAATCGAATCATGCTCCGCTTCATCATTCCTTTGGTAAGACTTTTAGCCACCTCACGCCAGTGCGGTGGCTTTTTTTATTCCTGGCGGGTCGAGCGTTCAACAATTCGCCGGGAACATGAAGCGGTCGAAAAATTCCCTCTGAAAGTACCAACGGACACTATTGATTCGATAGGTAAATTCTCTAGGCAACGTCGTAGAAAGTCCGATATAAAGCGCACCAAGTAATGGCGTTCCAATATCATTAACGCCCCCCATTTCAGGTGCCTTTTATGTTCAAAAATCTTTCGATCGCCAAGCGCCTGGGATTGGGCTTCGGGCTTGTTCTCGCGCTGATGATTCTGGTCACGCTGGTTGGCGTTAACCGGGTCCGGCTAATGGAATCCGCACTGACCGACGTCAGTGAGGACGCCACCATCAAACAGCGCTACGCGATCAATTTCCGGGGCAGCGTCCATGACCGCGCCATTGCCCTGCGCGACGCCGTGCTGGTGCGCAACGACGCCGGGCTGGCCACGCATTTGCGTGACATCGAGCGCCTCGACGGCCTTTATCAGGCCTCCGCGGCGCCCATGGACCGCATCTACCAGACCAAAGGCGCGTCGCCCCGTGAGCAAGAGCTGCTGGCCAACATCAAAGCGGCCGAACGCACCTCCCTGAGCGCCACCGAAAAACTGCTGAAGCTGCGCCAGCAAGGTGAAATCGACCAGGCCCAGACGCTGCTGATGGAGCAAGTGTCGGGCGCCTACAAGGACTGGCTCGCCCGCATCAACGCACTGATTGACCTCGAAGAAGCGGCCATCAGTGGACACATCACTTCGGTACGGGCCACCGCCTCGCAATTCGCTTCGCTGATGTTGCTGGCGACCGGCATCGCCGTGGTGTTGGGCATCATTGCCTCGCTGCTGATCATCCGCAGCCTCAAATCGACCCTGGGCGCTGAACCCCATCAAGTGGCGGCTTCGATCCGTCGTCTGGCGGCCGGCGAACTGACCGACAAGATCGAAACGGCCTATCCCGACAGCGTCATGGGCGCGCTCAAGGCGACCAATGTGCACCTGTCGGCCACCATCACCGAAGTGCGTTCGGCTGCGGCGGCGTTGACCCACTCTTCCGCACAGCTGCTGTCCAGTTCCGACAGCAACAGCGACCAGATGCGCCTCCAGGCCAGCGAAACCCAGCATATGGCCGCTGCAGTCAATCAGATGGCGACCACTGTAAAAGAAGTGGCGAGCTACGCCAATCAGGCCGCCAGTGCCACCCAGACCGCCGACGACGAAGTCGAGAACGGCAAGCGCGTGGTCGAAGGCACCGCCCAGGCGATGGACCAACTGGCGCGCAAGCTGGAGAGCGCCGCTGACTCGGTCGGCCAGGTGTCCAGCGACAGCCGCGCCATCGAGAACGTGGTGGCGGTGATCAACTCCATCGCCGAACGCACCAACCTGCTGGCGCTTAACGCTGCCATCGAGGCCGCCCGCGCCGGTGAGGCAGGCCGCGGGTTTGCAGTGGTCGCCGACGAGGTTCGCTCCCTGGCCAACCGCACCCAGGAATCGACCCAGGAAATCCGCGACATGGTCGGCCAATTGCAAAACGGGGCGGTGAAGACCGCCGACCTGATGCGCGAAAGCCGCGAGATGGCCCAGCGCACGGTCGAGCAGACTCACGAAGCGCAAACCGCGCTGGTCAGGATCCGCCACGAAGTCGGAGCGCTCAACGACATGAACGCGCAGATCGCCAGCGCCGCCGCGCAGCAACAGGCGGTGGCCGACGACGTCAGCGTCAACATCAACCGCATCCACGATGCGGCGCTGGAAACCGCCGTCGGCTCCAATCAGGTGGCCCGCTCCAGCCGCGAGCTGTCGACCCTGGCCGACGTGCTCACCGACCGCGTGAGCTTCTTCAAGGTCTGACCGCCCAGGGCTGCGTCGCGCAGGCGGCGCAGCCATTTGCTGCATGATCAGTGCATCACTCGGCTCCCTTGCCTGCCCCCCTACAGCGTCTCGATCCTGACGGCGCACCCGGCTTAATCGCTGGAGTCCTTCTGCACTTTCTGGTCTAGTAGCGATCCGGTCATCCCGAGTCGACCGTCGTCGATTCCGTCAACCATTCGCTGCAACTGCCACCAAGCAAAGGTCCCGCCGATGTCTGCCCAACGTTTCAAACACGCCCTCTCCTGCCTGTCCCTGCTGGCCTGTCTGACCTCCACTGCAGCCTTCGCCCACGCCCATCTTGAAAGCCAGCAGCCCGCTGCCGACAGCGAAGTGAGCGCGCCCAAAGAGCTGCGCCTGGTCTTCTCCGAAGGCGTCGAAGCCACATTCACCAAAGTGGTCATCAGCCTGGACGCCCCCGATACGCCGACTGAAATCATCCAGACGCGTAACGTCGAAACCGATCCCAATAACCAGAAAGTTCTGATCGTGACCCCCGCCGTGCCGATGGTCCCGGGCAAATACAAGGTGGAATGGCACGCCGTGTCGGTGGACACCCACAAGAGCGAAGGCACCTACCGCTTTCAGGTGACGCCATAACCCCATGCACGAAGGACTGATCCTGTGCCGGTTCATCCACTTCGGCGCAGTGCTGTTGCTATTCGGGGCCGGCGCGTTCCGCTGCCTGTTGTTTGGCCGGCATTTGCTGCCTTTTGAGGCCAGCCGGGCGGAACCTCGCCTGAGTCGACTGCTCGGCTGGCTCGCGGCCATCGCGCTGGTGAGCGCGATGGCCTGGTTGATGCTGACGGCTGCTTACCTGAGCAGCGACTGGAGCGGCGCGATCAATCCGTCCACCGTCGGGCTGGTGCTGGGCAATACCTGGTTCGGTCATGTGTGGGTCGTTCATCTGCTGCTGAACGTGCTGGTTGTCAGCCTCAATCGCCGGGTGAACCCGGGCGCGCTGCTGGTCCTCAACACGCTGTTGCTGCTGACCCTGGCGCCGGTGGGTCACGGCGCCATGTTCGACGGTCTGAAAGGCCAGCTGCTGATCCTCAACCAAATGCTGCACCTGCTCGGCGTCGGCACCTGGCTCGGCGGTCTGTTGATGCTGGCCCTGCTGCTGAGGGCTGATGGTGGTGTCGATCTGGCCTTGGTGTTGCGGCGTTTCAGCGGCATCAGCTACGGGCTGGTGACGGTGATCATCGCCACGGGCCTGATCAACGTTCGTGCCCTCAGCGGCGGGTTCTGGCCTGAGCCGGCGTTTGCCGGGTTCGGCCTGGTGCTGGCCGTTAAAGTCACGATGGTTGCGGGGATGCTGGTGCTGGCAGCGCTGAACCGGCAGTTGGCCCAGGCCGCTGATTTGCCGATGGCGCGCCTGCGGCTGAGCGTATTGCTGGAAGGCCTGTTTGGAGCGGGTGCGCTGGGGGCGGTGTCGTTGCTCGGCACATTGCCGCCGATGCTGGGCTGATTGAACAGGTTGGCCTGAAGGCAAAAGTTTGAACGCAAGACTCGGAGTGTCGCCTTCCATCACTGCGGCTAACGTACAGTCCAGTGAACCGTCAGAGAGCAGCAGAAATGAGCCGCCAGCCGAGTAATCCGTCCACCCAACCCGTCGAGCTCGACCCGCGCTGGAACGCCGTGGTGTCCCGGGACGTCAGCGCCGACGGGCAGTTCGTCTACGGCGTGCGTACGACGGGGGTGTACTGCCGCCCGAGCAGCAGCGCACGCTTGCCGCGCCCGGAAAACGTGGTGTTCTTTGACAGTGCCACCGAGGCCGAAGCCGCCGGCTTTCGCCCCAGCAAACGCGCCGCCGCCGACCGCACCGGCCTGGCTGAGCAGCACGCCGCCGTGGTCGCTGGCGCCTGTCGTCTGATCGCCGACGCGGAGTTGTTGCCGACCCTCGCCGAGCTCGCTGCCCACGCGTCCATGAGCCCCTGGCATTTCCATCGCGTCTTCAAAGCCGTCACCGGCCTGACACCCAAGGGCTACGCCAACGCCCACCGCGCCGACAAGGTACGCCACAAACTGACCGACAGCGGGCGTATCACCGACGCCCTGTACGATGCCGGTTTCAATTCCAACAGCCGTTTCTACGAGGCCAGCGCCGGACTGCTGGGCATGCGCCCCACCGACTACCGCAAGGGCGGCGCGGCGCTGGAGATCCGTTTTGCCGTCGGCGAGTGCTTTCTCGGCGCCATTCTGGTGGCCCGGAGCCCCCGGGGCGTGTGCGCCATTCTGCTCGGCGATGACCCCAATCGACTGGTGCAAGACCTGCAGGATCAGTTCCACAGCGCCACGCTGATCGGCGGCGACGCGGAGTTCGAGCGGCTGATGGCGGAGGTGGTGGGGTTTATCGAAGCACCGAAGCTGGGCCTGAACCTGCCGCTGGATTTGCAAGGCACCGCTTTTCAGCAGCGGGTCTGGCAGGCCCTGGCGCAAATCCCGCCGGGCACGACCGCCAGCTACGCGCAGATCGCCCAACGGATCGGTGCGCCGACCGCCAGCCGCGCGGTCGCCCTGGCCTGCGGGGCAAACCGCATTGCCGTGGCGATTCCCTGCCATCGTGTGGTGCGCAGTGATGGCGCGTTGTCGGGCTATCGTTGGGGAGTGGAGCGCAAGCAGGCGTTGCTCACTCGTGAGGGTCAAAAAACGGAATCACAGTATTCACGCTGAGCTGTTTTGATCGGTTTCAGCCCAGCTCAAACGTCAGTTTCGCTGCTTTCGTAATGCTATCGATCCTCGCGGGTGTGCCACAGACGCAGCAAATAGATTGTGGAATTCGCTATCTCGTAGCGCATCTCGTAACAGCCGATCTGGATTCTGCGCACATCCCTCGGCTCAAATTCTTCCAAGCGTTCGCCTATGCGTGGGTTGGCGAGTAACGTAGTCGGTGCTGTCGTGAGTTGCTGCACGGTTCGTGCGGCGGCTGGCTGATTGACCGCTGCAAGAAACTCATACAGTCGGGCAATGTCGGAAAGCGCTTTGCTCGTCCACTTCAATTCCATCAGCGCGGGACCGGCAACGGCGTGTCGGTGCCAAGGCTATCAGCCCAGGCCTGAACGGCTTGGTGATCAATTACGCGGCCAGCATCAACGTCAGCCAATGCCTCGCGAGTCAGGCGACTCCGCTCTTCTTCCTGATCTATCCAGGCGGAAAGAGCCTGTTTGACGATCCAGTTTTTGGAGCGTTCCAGACGCTCTGCCATCAAATCGACTTTCTGTGCCAACGCCTCAGGAACGTGAGCCGTCACCGATCGGGTCTTTGCGGGGTTTGCCATGATGGGAGGGTCCTGACTAAAGAGTGATTCAAAGTTAATCATAGTGAGTCATTAAAAGTCGTCAAGAGTAGAGTCAGGTGTCGGAATGCGCTGTACGCCATCCGCTAGAAGCTTCCCGGCTAAAGCCGGTCCTACCACTGAAGCCGGGCATGCAAACGCCGGTAACAGCTTCTCGCTTGAGAAACCCTGACAGCGGCGTAAGGTCCCTGCACCGGATCTCACAAGGAGCATGGACGTGCCTTCGACTCTTCAAGCAGCGATAACCGACAACGCCCCCTCATTCTGGTTGATCGCCGACCAGCTCAATGCACGCAACGAAACCGAACGACTGGACTACATCCGCTCGGGCTTCCCGCCCGGCTGGGTAAAGGTGCTGCGCAATGCCTTCCGCCTCAGCAACAGTCAGCTCGAAGCCTTGCTGGCGACCTCGGTCTCGACCCTGGAACGCCGCCAGCGTCAGCAACGACCGCTGGACATCGTCGGCTCCGAGCGCCTCGATCGGGTTGCCGCCCTCGCCACCCACGCCGCCGAACTCTTCGAAGACCAGAACACCGCCCGCCGCTGGATGGTTGCCTCCAACCGCGCACTCAACGGCCAGACACCCATCGCCCTCTGCGAAACCGAGATCGGCGCGCGCCAGGCACGTCGCCTGCTCAGCGCACTGCAGCATGGCGGGGTCGTCTGATGCAGGCCTGGAGGATCAGCAAGGACAGTGCCGCGAACGATCTGTCCGGCCTGGGCGCCGCGCAGTTCGGCGGGCGCTGGAATCACGCCGACCAGCCTGCCATTTACCTCGCGCTGAGCGCGTCAGGCTGCGCCCTGGACACGCTCATTCAATGTGCGAGCCTTCCGCAGCCGGGTTTCCAGCTCGTTCACCTGCAGTTGCCGGATGACCCGGGGCTGTATTGGCAACCGGCGCTGACTCAGTTACCGCCGGGTTGGGACGTCACACCGGCGGACCGCCCCAGCATGGATTTCGGCAGCGCCTGGCTGGAGCGGCGGGAGCAACTCGGGTTGATCGTGCCGTCCGCGACCATCACCCATACGCGCAACCTGCTGCTCAATCCTCGGCACCCCGCCATGGCGCAGGTCAGGGTGCTCGAGGTGCGCCCCTTCACCTGCGGCTGATCAGCGCTGGGTATCGACCACGATGCGCCCGCGCACCTGACCGTTCATGAGCCGGTGCGCGGTCTCAATCACCTCACCCAAGCCGATCTCGCGGCTGATCAGCGGCAGCAGCGACACATCAAGATCCCGGGCCAGACGCGCCCAGGCGTCAATGCGGTCCTGGCGCGGGCGCATGACGCTGTCGATGCCTGCGAGGGTCACGCCGCGCAGAATGAAGGGCGCCACCGACGCCGGAAAGTCCATCCCTTGGGCCAGACCGCAGGTCGCCACCGTGCCCCAATAGCGGGTGCTGGCGCAGATGTTGGCGAGGGTGTGGCTGCCCACCGAATCGATCGCCCCGGCCCAGCGCTCCTTCGCCAACGGGCGGCCGGGCTCGGCAAGGGTGGCGCGGTCGATGATTTCTGCGGCGCCGAGAGAGGTCAGGTAATCGCTCTCGCTCAAGCGGCCGGTAGAGGCCACGACGCGATAACCGAGTTTTGCCAGCAGCGCGATGGCGAAACTGCCGACACCGCCGTTGGCGCCAGTCACCAGCACATCGCCCTTGTCTGGCGTGACGCCGTTTTTCTCCAGCGCCATGATCGCCAGCATCGCCGTATAGCCCGCCGTGCCGATGGCCATGGCCTGTGCCGGCGTGAAGCCGCTTGGCAGCGGGATCAGCCATTTGCCCTGCAAGCGCGCCCTCTGCGCCAGCCCGCCCCAGTGCCCTTCGCCGACGCCCCAGCCATTGAGCAGCACCTGATCGCCCGGCTTGAAGTCCGGGTCGCTGCTGTCCTCGACCGTGCCGGCCAGATCCACCCCAGGCACCATCGGGAACTGCCGCACGATCGGCCCTTTGCCGGTGATCGCCAGGCCGTCTTTGTAATTCAGCGTGCTGTGACTGACGCGCACGGTGACGTCGCCTTCGGGCAACTGACTGTCGTCGATGTCCGTCAGCGCGGCGCGGTAGCCGTTGTCGTCTTTATTGATCAGGATGCCTTTAAACATACCGCACACTCCTATTTAGACCGCTCGTCTATAATCAGGCCCGAAGACATCAGCGCGGCAATCCGCGCAGAAATCCGATGATGAAGGTGTTGAGCGGCTGCTCGTTCTGCACCAGTCGAGCCCGCAGCACGGCGCCCTCCCAGCCGATCCAGAAATACGCCGCCAGCTCTGAACAATCGGTGCGCGCCGGCAGTTCGCCCGCCGCGATCGCCGCTTTGAAGCACCCTGTCAGGCGCGCCTGCCAGTCGAGGAAAACCTTTTCCAGCGCCTCACGGAAGCCCGCTGGCAGAACGCTCACTTCCTGGCCCATGTTGCCCACAAGGCAGCCCCGCCGAAAATCGTGGCGGGCGATATTGACCTTCGATTCCTGAACGAAGCCGGCCAGCCGTTCCAGCGGCGAGAGCGATTCATCCAGCAGCCAGCGGTCCAGGCGCCGGGCGAAGTAGCCGGCGTAGCTGTCGAGCACTGCGAGGCCGAACACCTCTTTGCTGGCGAAGTAATGATAGAAGGAGCCTTTGGGCACACCGACCCGCTTGAGGATGCCGTCGATGCCCGTGGCCATGAAGCCCTGCTCGGTCAGTACCTCAACGCCGCAACGGATCAGCGCCTCGCGGGTGTCGAAGTCATCGGGGCGTGCCACTTTGGGAGGGCGGCCGGGGCGTCTGGGTTTTGCAATGATGTCGTTCATGGGGTTGCATATTAGACCGAGCGTCTATTAAATCAACCGCAACTTTGCATGCGCCGCTGTTCAGCGGCCTTTTCGCTACGGAGACTCTGCCGATGATCGCCTGGCCCGACACCCGCCTGCTCAAACTGCTGGACATCGAACTGCCCATCCTGCAAGCGCCCATGGCCGGTGCATCCGGCTCGGCGATGGCCGTCGCGGTGGGCAAAGCCGGCGGCCTGCCCTCGCTGCCCTGCGCCATGCTCACCCGCGCGCAGATTAGAGAGGAAGTCGCGCGGATACGCGCGGGCACCCATGCGCCGCTCAACCTGAATTTCTTCTGCCACTCGGCCCCGCCCGCCGATCCGCAGGCCGATGCAGACTGGAAACACCTGCTCAAGCCCTACTACGACGAACTGGGCGCCGACTTCGATGCGCCAACGCCCACGTCCAACCGGGCACCCTTCGACGAGGCCGCTTGCGCGCTGGTGGAGGAATTGAAACCTGAAGTGGTCAGCTTCCACTTCGGTCTGCCCGATCCCGCCTTGCTGGCGCGGGTAAAGGCCACCGGTGCGAAGGTGCTCTCCTCGGCGACCACCGTGGAAGAAGCCGAGTGGCTCGAGGCACGGGGTTGCGACGCGGTCATCGCCATGGGCTACGAGGCCGGCGGCCATCGCGGGATGTTCCTCAGCGATCAGTTGCACACTCAGGTCGGCACGATGGCGCTGGTGCCGCAGATCGTCGATGCCGTGACGGTTCCGGTCATCGCCGCCGGCGGCATTGCCGACAGTCGCGGGATTGCCGCCGCGTTCATGCTCGGCGCCTCCGCCGTGCTAGTGGGCACCGCGTACCTGTTCACCCCGGAAGCCAAGGCCTCGGCGCTGCATCAGGCGGCATTGAGCCGCGCCCAGGACAGCCAGACCGCCATCACCAACATTTTCACCGGTCGCCCGGCCCGGGGCATCGTCAATCGCATCATGAACGAGATCGGACCCATGGCCGCTGCCGCGCCGGCCTTCCCCACTGCGGGCGGCGCACTGATGCCCCTGCGCAGCAAAGCCGAAGCCCGTGGCGACGACGGCTTCATGAATCTTTGGGCGGGTCAGGCGGTGGGCATCAAGCACTCGCTGTCCGCAGAAGAACTCACCCGGACGCTGGCCATCGGCGCCCTTGAGCGGCTGGCCGGGCGCTGAGCCGATGATGCAGCCGTCGATTTAAAACGGAGCACGGCAAGATCCGGCTTCCGCGCGGAGGAGACTCGCTATATATTTCGCTGCATAGCGTTTGACCGGCGTCCGGTTGGCGTTCTTCCTCATTCCGTTTGCTAGCCCGGAGCCGTTCCATGCGCGCCGTTTCAAACCGCTTCACCCTCACCTTGCTGGTCATCGCCTGTGCCGCGCTGTCGTCGGGCACTGCGTTTGCCGATGAGGTCCAAGTGGCCGTTGCCGCCAACTTCACGGCGCCGATCCAGGCCATCGCCCAGGACTTCGAAAAAGACACCGGTCACAAGTTGGTCGCTTCTTTCGGCGCGACCGGCCAGTTCTACACCCAGATCAAAAATGGCGCGCCGTTCGAAGTGTTTCTCGCCGCCGATGACACCACCCCGGCCAAGCTGGAGAGCGAAAACGAGACGGTGAAAGGCTCGCGCTTTACCTACGCGGTGGGCACTTTGGCGCTGTGGTCGGCCAAAGACGGCTATGTGGACGACAAGGGTCAAGTGCTCAAGGACGGCAAATTCGAACACCTGTCCATTGCCAACCCGAAAGCCGCGCCCTATGGTCTCGCTGCCACCCAGACCCTGGACAAACTGGGCCTGACCGACGCGACTAAAAGCAAGGTCGTCGAAGGCCAGAGCATCGCCCAGGCCTATCAGTTCGTGCAGACCGGCAACGCCGAGCTGGGTTTCGTCGCCCTCTCCCAGGTGTTCAAGGACGGCAAGCTGACCGGTGGCTCGGCGTGGATCGTGCCGGCCAATCTGCATGAGCCGATCAAGCAGGACGCGGTGATCCTCAACAAGGGCAAAGACAACGCCGCCGCCAAGGCGCTGATGGACTACCTCAAAGGCCCGAAAGCCGCCGCCATCATCAAATCCTACGGGTACCAGCTGTAAATGCTGCTGGGCAGTGCAGACCTCGCGGCCATCTGGCTGACGCTGAAACTGGCGTCCCTGACCACTGTGATTCTGCTGATCGTCGGCACGCCCATCGCGCTGTGGTTGTCGCGCACCCGCTCCTGGTTGAAAGGCCCCATCGGCGCGATCGTGGCCTTGCCTCTGGTGCTGCCACCCACGGTGATCGGCTTTTATCTGCTGCTGTTGCTCGGGCCGAACGGCGCGGTCGGGGAGCTGACCCAGAGCCTGGGGCTCGGCACGCTGACCTTCAGTTTCAGCGGGTTGGTGATCGGCTCGGTGCTGTACTCCCTGCCGTTCGTGGTGCAGCCCTTGCAGAACGCCTTCGTCGCCATCGGTCCTCGCCCCCTTGAAGTGGCGGCCACGCTGCGCGCCGGTCCTTGGGACACGTTCTTCTCAGTGATCCTGCCGCTGGCACGCCCCGGCTTTATCACCGGGGCGATTCTGGGATTCGCCCACACCGTGGGTGAGTTTGGCGTGGTGCTGATGATTGGCGGCAACATCCCGGAGAGAACCCGCGTCGTGTCCACGCAGATCTACAACCACGTCGAAGCCATGGAGTACGCCCAGGCCCATTGGCTGGCCGGGGCGATGCTGGTGTTTTCCTTTGTGGTATTGCTGGCGCTGTATTCCAGCGGCAAGGCCCGGTCGGCGTGGAGCGGCGCATGAGTGCGAAGATTGAAGTGCGGCTGCAGGTGAATTACGCCGAGTTCGTTCTCGACGTCGACCTCCACTTGCCCGGTCGCGGCGTCTCGGCGCTGTATGGCCATTCCGGCTCCGGCAAAACCACCTGCCTGCGCTGCATCGCCGGGCTGGAAAAGGCGGCCGACGGCTATATCCGCGTCAACGGCGAGGTCTGGCAGGACAGCGCCAACAACATCTTTCTGCCCCCGCACAAACGTCCATTGGGCTACGTGTTTCAGGAAGCCAGCCTTTTTCCGCACCTCGACGTCGAGGGCAATCTGCGCTTCGGGCTGAAGCGCATTCCCGAGCGCGACAGGCGTATCACGTTGCAGCAGGCGACTTCGCTGCTGGGCATCGATCATTTGCTCCAACGCGCGCCCGATAAGCTGTCCGGCGGCGAACGTCAGCGGGTCGGCATCGCCCGCGTGTTGCTGACCAGCCCGCGCCTGCTGCTGATGGACGAACCCCTGGCGGCACTGGATGCCCAACGCAAAAGCGAAATCCTGCCGTACCTAGAGCGCCTCCACGACGAGCTGGATATTCCGCTGATTTACGTAAGTCACGCCCAGGACGAGGTGGCTCGACTGGCCGATCATCTGGTATTGCTCAGCGACGGTAAAGCGCTGGCCAGCGGCCCCATCGGCGAAACACTGGCGCGGCTGGATCTGCCGCTGGCGATGGGCGACGACGCGGGCGTGGTGATCGAGGGAAGCGTGCAGGCGTACGATGCGGCCTATCAACTCATCACCGTCCGTTTGCCGCGCAGCGAACTGAGTATCCGCGTCGCCCATTCCGCGTTGCTGCCCGGCAAACCCCTGCGCCTTAAAGTACAGGCGCGGGATGTGAGCCTGAGCCTGCAACCCGATGCTCAAAGCAGCATTCTCAATCGCCTGCCGGTGACCGTCATCGAAGAGATCGCCGCCGACAACACCGCCCATGTGCTGGTCCGCCTGGATGCCGACGGCTCGCCGCTGCTGGCGCGGATCACCCGCTACTCCAGGGATCAGCTGCAGCTGGCGCCCGGGCAGACGCTGTGGGCGCAGATCAAATCAGTCGCGCTGCTGGCGTAGGCGAGCAATCACCCGTCCCATTCATCAGGTATGCAATTAGTCGGCACGACTGCGCAGCGCCACGGTCAATGCAAAAAGACCCGCATTCAGGACTGCCTTTCATGCCGGACACAATCCACAGCGAAGACCTGCCCAAAGATCTGCATTACGTCGACGACAGCCAGCCCGGATTTACCCGCAAGATTCTGCGCGGCAAGTTCGCCTACTTCGACACCGACGGCCAACGCATCCGCGACGAGGACGTGATCAAACGCATCAACGCGCTGGTGATCCCGCCGGCGTACACCGACGTGTGGATTTGCGCTGACCGCCAGGGCCACCTGCAAGCGACCGGCCGCGACGCTCGCGGGCGCAAGCAGTACCGCTACCACCCGCGCTGGCGCGAGATCCGCGACGAGAACAAATACTCGCGGATGATTGCCTTCGGCCAGGCGCTGCCCAAGGTGCGCAAACAGTTGGAAACGCAGCTGGCCAAACCCGGCATGGGCCGCGAAAAGGTTATGGCCGCAGTGCTGTCGCTGCTGGACCAGACGCTGATCCGGATCGGCAACAGTCAGTACGCCCGGGATAACCGCTCCTACGGCCTGACCACGCTGCGCAACAAACACGTCGACGTGAAGGGCAGCAAGATTTACTTCGAGTTTCGTGGCAAGAGCGGCGTCGAGCACCGGCTCAGCGTCACTGACCGACGCTTGGCGAACATCATCAAGCGCTGCATGGAATTGCCCGGCCAGAACCTGTTCCAGTACCTGGATGACGACGGCCAGCGGCATACCGTTTCCTCACACGACATCAACCAGTACCTGCACACACTGACCGGCGCCGATTTCACCGCCAAGGACTACCGCACCTGGGCCGGCAGCGCGATGGCACTGGCGACCCTGCGCAAGCTGCACTGGGAGCCGGAGGCGGACGCGAAGAAACACGTCGTGTCCATGGTCAAGGAGGTCGCGCGGCTGCTGGGCAATACCCCGGCGGTCTGCCGCAAGTGCTACATCCACCCGGCCGTGCTCGAAGCCTTCGCGATGGGCGAACTGTCCAAGCTGCCGCGCATCCGCCAGCGCAAAGGCCTGCGTCTGGAGGAAGTGGCGCTGGCCGGCTTCCTCCAAGGCCTGCAGGCTGCCGAGGTCATTCGTGAAGCATCCGAAGAACTGACAGGAGAAACAGCATGACCACCCACAACGCGCATATACCCGGCGAAAAACTCAACGACCCGGACGCACGTCCGGCTGACGTCGCCGATGACCGCGAGCGCACCGATGACGTGCGTGAAGACGAGCCGCTGACCGGCGGTGATCACGACGACGCCGGGCACACCCCCAAAGTGCCCCTCGCCGAGTAAACCGCTCCCGCTTTCCAGGATTCAAAGGCCTCACCCATGACCACACCGCCGCACCTGCCAGACGACGCCCGCCCTTCTTCCTTCACCGTCGCTGCCGACCGCCCCGGATTCGTCCGGGTGCGCGGCACCCGAGAGCACAACCTCAAGAACGTGGACGTCGACATCCCCCGCGACGCACTGGTGGTGTTCACCGGCGTGTCGGGCTCGGGCAAATCCTCACTGGCCTTCTCCACCCTCTACGCCGAAGCCCAACGCCGCTATTTCGAATCCGTCGCGCCCTACGCCCGACGCCTCATCGATCAGGTGGGCGTGCCCGACGTTGACTCCATCGAAGGCCTACCGCCTGCCGTCGCGCTGCAGCAGCAACGAGGGACGCCGAGCACGCGCTCATCGGTCGGCAGCGTGACCACCCTGTCCAGCCTGATCCGCATGCTCTATTCCCGCGCCGGCACCTATCCGCCGGGGCAACCGATGCTCTATGCCGAAGATTTTTCGCCGAACCTGCCCCAGGGCGCCTGCCCCGAGTGTCACGGTCTGGGCCGGGTCTATGAGATTCCTGAAGAGCTGATGGTCCCGGACGACTCTTTGACCATTCGCCAGCGCGCCATCGCCGCCTGGCCTCTGGCGTGGGGCGGCCAGAACCAGCGCGACATCCTCGTCACCCTGGGTTACGACGTCGACACCCCGTGGCGCGACCTGCCGAAAAAGGACCGCGACTGGATTCTGTTCACTGATGAGCAGCCTAACGTGCCGGTCTACGGAGGGCTGACCCCGGAAGAAACCCGTCTGGCGATCAAGCGCAAACTCGAACCCAGTTATCAGGGCACCTTCACCGGTGCCCGCCGCTACGTGCAGCACACCTTTGCCACCACCCAGAGCGCGTTGATGAAAAAGCGCGTGTCGCGTTTCATGCGCGGCAGCCCCTGCCCGTTGTGCGATGGCAAACGCCTGAAGCGCGAGGCCCTGTCGGTGACGTTTGCCGGCCTCGATATCGGCGAATTGGCGCAGATGCCGCTGCTGCGGCTGGCTGAAGTGTTGCGTCCGGTGGCTGCGGGCGTTTTTGAAAATGAAGATCGCGGCAGCGCTGTGCTGGATCGCGAGCAGATGGCCAAGGCGAAAAAGAAGCGGGTCACTGCAGGCGGTTCGGCCCACGACGCAGCCCCCGATGTGCGCGCGACACCG
This sequence comes from Pseudomonas sp. W5-36, assembly GCF_046540455.1. Lineage (NCBI taxonomy): Bacteria > Pseudomonadati > Pseudomonadota > Gammaproteobacteria > Pseudomonadales > Pseudomonadaceae > Pseudomonas > Pseudomonas sp. W5-36. Next base: position 32,438 of record NZ_JAXCIQ010000015.1, read on the forward strand.
AACCTGTCTGTCGAGAAGCGCCTCGCCGCCCAACGCATCGCCCAGGACTTGCTGGCGCGGGTCAGCACCCTCACCGAACTGGGGCTCGGCTACCTGGCGCTGGATCGCAGCACGCCGTCGCTGTCATCCGGTGAACTGCAGCGCCTGCGCCTGGCGACGCAATTGGGCTCGCAGCTGTTTGGTGTGATCTACGTGCTGGACGAGCCTTCTGCAGGCCTGCACCCGGCCGACAGCGAAGCGCTGTTCACGGCGTTGCAGCAGCTGAAGGCTTCCGGCAACTCGCTGTTCGTCGTCGAGCATGACCTGGAAACCATGCGCCGCGCCGACTGGCTGATCGACGTCGGCCCTGCTGCCGGCGAGCATGGCGGGCACGTGCTGTACAGCGGCCCTCCCGCAGGTTTGGCCGAGATCGAATCCTCGCAAACGGGCCGTCATCTGTTCGCCGAGCATTCCGCACTGAGTTCGGCAAGAAGGCAGCCGACCGACTGGCTGCGCCTGGAAGGCATTACCCGCAACAACCTCAATTCACTGAGCGCTGAATTTCCGCTGGGCTGCTTCACCTCGGTGACCGGCATCTCCGGTTCGGGCAAATCCAGCCTGGTCAGCCAGGCGTTGCTGGAACTGGTGGGCGCCGAATTGGGACGCCCGGTTGCGGAGGCCGAGGCGGAAGAATCCAGCCTGGAAGACGATGCGCCGCAACCCACCGGCGGGCACATTGCGGGCGGAATGAGCGCGATCAAGCGTCTGGTGCAGGTTGACCAGAAACCCATCGGCCGCACCCCGCGTTCCAACCTGGCGACCTACACCGGGCTGTTCGACAACGTGCGCAAATTGTTCGCCGCGACGCCCGACGCGCAGAAGGCCGGCTACGACGCCGGGCAGTTCTCGTTCAACGTCGCCAAGGGCCGCTGCCAGGTGTGCGAAGGCGAAGGGTTCGTCAGCGTTGAATTGCTGTTCATGCCCAGCGTCTACGCGCCCTGCCCGACCTGCCATGGTGCGCGCTACAACCAGGACACGTTGGCGATCAAATGGAATGGCTTGAGTATCGCCGACGTGTTGCAGCTGACGGTTGAACAGGCGGTGGATGTATTCGTCGATCAGCCAGGGGTTCTACGCTCGCTGACGGTGCTGCGTGATATTGGTCTGGGCTATTTGCGTCTGGGTCAGCCTGCGACTGAGTTGTCCGGCGGTGAGGCTCAGCGCATCAAACTGGCGACGGAGCTACAGCGCAGTCAACGCGGCGCCACCTTGTATGTGCTCGATGAGCCGACCACGGGCCTGCACCCCACCGATGTGGATCGGCTGCTGACGCAGTTGAATGCGTTGGTGGATGCAGGGCACAGCGTGGTGGTGGTTGAGCATGAAATGCGCGTGGTGGCGCAGAGTGACTGGGTGATCGACATCGGCCCGGGCGCTGGGGACAAGGGTGGCAATGTTGTGGCGTGTGGGACGCCTGAGGTGGTTGCCGACGTGGAAGAGAGCCGGACGGCGCCGTTTTTGCGGAGGGTTTTGCGGGGGTAGAGACAAAAAAGGCACTTGAGGTTGCCCTCAAGTGCCTTTTTTCTGAATGGTGCCCCGAGCCGGAGTCGAACTGATCGACCAAAGCCCAGTATTAGCAAGACCCTATCGGATATCTAGGGTTTTGCTGTACTGATGGATGTACTGTTTCGCTTTTGCTGGACTATTTGCCCCCCTCCCCGGCGTCCCGCAGATGTTCACTGCCCCCATTTTTTCCCGCTTCACCAATCCCCAGCCAATTCCGGTAGGCGAGATCCCCCGAAACATTGAAAGGACCCCGCATCGGCATACTCGAGCGTTCCCGTAACTCCTACTCGTCGATGAATCCGAGCCGCTGCAACGCTTTGGCATGGCCGGCCGTCTCGCCATTCCGGTGGTCGACTGCGTACTCGCGTCGCGCCTAATGCTCGAGCGGGTTATTCCTGATTTTCAGTTCATGCTCTTTGACGCACATGCTCAATTCTTCGCATGGTCCTGAATGCTGTGCGTGACTACTCCCCAGATACCGAACTCGTCACCTTCCATGATGAAGCGATCGGGTTTTTTTGGACTGGCCGAGCGCAGCACCGGGTGACGCCCCACGTATGCAGGGTATTTGACCAGCGTTGCTCGTTAACGACCTCGATGATGACCAGCCCGGCTGTTGCTTCGAGCCCCTTGTCCACAATCAACAGATCGCCGCAGACAATACCCGCCCCTATCAAGCTGTCGCCTACAATCCCCACCAAGCAAGTGCCCGGCGCACGGATATTCAGGACCTTGTCAAGTGATAGCCAGGTGGTCGGGAGCCATATCCTCCTCCAAGGCGGCACCACCACGACTGAAAGTAGAGCGCCTCGCCAGCCGGCTCGACGCCGGAGATGTTCATTTTCCGCGTGCGGATGCCCCATCGCACTGGCACCAGCCGCCGGCGCAAGATGTTCGGCGAATTCTCGGCGCAGCTCCCAAGAAAGTCGTGAATCAGTATTCCTGGTCACGCGCTATGATATCGTCGACGAATTTACCGCGCGGGGCGGTTTATGTTCAGGGAGATTTTTATGAGTGACGAGCAAAAGGTTGTTGAGAAGCTTATCGAATACGGGTCGCTTGACAACGAAGATCAGAAAGTCCTCGGAATAGCTCGACTAGCTGCGGATCAGGGTTACGACAAGCTGTCTTCACTCCAACAAAAAGTTCTCAAGCCTTTTTTATCAAAGGGGTGTGATGGAGTTGAAAACCCAGGTGGACACCACAACGATTGCAGCGTGGTGTTGGAAGGGCTGCCCCTGGCCGAAGCGCTCGATCAGCAATCCTACTACGGGGCGTTGCTCTGCCGAGACTGCGTAGATGAAACCGAGCAGTACGCGCGCGAATGGGCAAAGATCCAAGCTGAGTAGGTAATGAACGTCCGCTCCGGCCGTCCCAAATCTTATGAGCAGATATCCTGAATATGTTGCTTAGCGGCGCTTAGGGCTGCTTGATCATCAATGATCCCGGCGCGGATATCGAAAACAGATCATCCAGTTTCTGCAGCGAGTTCGACGGTGCCTGCATCGCCCACGCCGGTGGTGCTGGCGGCACCGGGCACGTTCCCGCCACCGGCACTACAACTTCCCGCGATGCGCAGCCGGCGATTACCGTCAACAATTGCGCGGCGCAGAGTTTTGTTTTCAGCATTGGCTTTCACCTTCTCGTCGGTTGCGGTCTGGTCCAAGAAGGCAAGGCGGCAAGGCGCTGCTCGGCATCCCGCTGTTTGGCGAGCGCCTTGCGAGCCTGGTCTGCTCAAGCGTTGGCGATTGAGGCAAGATCAGCCAGACGGCTGAGGGATTGACCGAGCAGCAGATCACGCTGCGCATTTCAGAGATTACCAGAGGAGCGGTGCCGGTGCTGAAACTGCGCTGGGTAGGCGAAGGAGCACAACGCGAGGCGATCGGACAGGAGTTCAACTCAGTGTTGGAAGACAAGATTGGCTCGTCGGCGAAACTCGCACTCGGCAGTTTCTCAGCTTGATATTTAACGCAAGCGTGGCATCGTACGGTCGATCTCACGCATGCATAACTCCGATGCCGCTGAGTGCCCCTACACGCCAAGCGGAGGAAACCAAGATGCAGAAATGTGCACTCAACCAGATGCAGGCAATAACAGTCGCCTTCATCGGCAGCTACATTACCCAGAATGGCCACTCGCCGACCATCACAGAGATGGCTAAGGACGCCAACGTGGATGGCAATACGATAAGCACTCCGCTCAATGCACTGCTGAAGAAAGGCGCGATTACTAAAGTGCCAAGCATTGCCCACAGCATCTGACCTGGTACGCATCCATGACATCTCGAACCAAATGGAGCGTGAACGTAACTGAACCTATGGCGTAGTTTTGGTATAGGTGAAGTTGTCGATGTTTTGATTAAGGAATTCGGCTATCTCCTCCGCCTTTTTGAACGTCGTACCATCAGGCAAATCGAAACCAAATAGGTCAGTCGGCATGCCGTCATCGCTGTTCCAGTACGCAATTTCTATCCACGGAGTGTGCTCAGCATCACCGTGTTGATGAACTCTGAATAACGGTTTGGCGCGCAACGTCATTTTTCACTCCTTAAACCGGCCCCATGCCGTTTACCCCGTATGGCCCACTAGCAACCTGCTCGCCCCCGGGCCTGCGGAGGATGGTGCATGTCTGTTACGTCGCTATCGACCACAATATACCAATCCTCGAAGCCTAAACGACCGCTCCAGGAAACGCCGGGGCGGCCTGCTGTAAGGGAAATATATCGAACTATAGCGGGTGATTACGTTATTAGAGTATGTCTACCCGTTAAGTAGGGCGATCCACCCACCATAGGGGGCAAGTAGATTTTGCTAAATTCGATAATCGCCATGCCCCGGCTGTAGGAAGTCTGAGGGCGCGACCCTATTTCTGAGGTTGTAAGGCACTAGGTGCTGGCGCATCTGCGGGGGGATACAGTGGTTTGGAGCCGATGAAAGCATGCACGCCGATTGCAATTAGCAGTACCAGCATTGAAACACAGAACCAGACAGACCATCTCTTTGTTTTTTGGTATGCAGACTCGCCTTTTTTAACCTTTTCCCACTCAGCCTTTAACAAAGACCTAGAAAACACCGTCATTTCGGACGTCGCATTGAATACTTGTTCGCGTAGGACGTCCCATTTTTTATCATCGTCCTGATCTAAAAGCTCTTCGATTTTATGAGCACAGTAGTCATACTTGTGTTCCAGCGGAGTAAACTCAGGATCATTGATTTTGAAATGCAGCCGAGCAGAGGCATAAGCTTGCTGCACCTGAGGATACAAGGCCACTGCTCGAGCGCGTGCTGCATGGTGCTGCTCAAACTGTTGATCAACGACATTTCCCAGCAACTTGCTTTCTTGCTCACCTTCAGTATTGTGAAGCCTCTTCAGGTTATCGAACAGACCCTTGCCAATATCCTTGGAGCTTACAACTGCGGACACATATGAATTTATAGAGGCTATCAACTCTGCCAATGAAGCCCGTGCAGACAAAGTCCACGCCTGCCGGAATTCCGTAGTTTTACTCTCTTTCTCATTAACCAACTTCACGATGCTGAGTGCAGCTGTAATAAAGCCCGCTAACGCGGTGAGAAATGCTGTGAGCAATATCTTGTCCATTTTGCTTCCTTTCATAGGGTTTAAGCGTGACTGAATACCCTAAATCCGCCCTAAACGCCAGCAGCTGCAGAAGGAGCCAAGCATCCATCCTCTTTTTGAAGGATAACGGAGCATGTTGATAGGCGACAGCATTGGGACGATGCGCACGCTGCCGGGCCAGTCAGCTCACACCTGCGTGACCAGCCCGCCATACTTCGGCCCGCGAGATTACGGCGTCCATGGCCAGATCGGCCTAGAAGAAACGCCCGCCGAATTGATCTCGCGCCTGGTTAGCGTTTTCCGCAAATTGCGTCGAGTACTACTGAACGACGGCACAATCTGACGAGCGTAAGCACGCTAGGGTCAAAGATAACGAGTCGATGAATCCGGTTCTCGCCATCATCCCGACCGAGCGGAACAAATGCTCTGTTTGGATGGCGGCCACACATAGCTTCAACGGCGCCCCCACTTCGGGACCTTCCCCCCCGACCTGATTAGGCCCTGCATGATGGCCGGAGCGCCGCGCGGGGGTGTAGTCCTGGACCCCATTCAGCGGCGCCGGCACCACGTGGCTTGTTACAATGCAGGAGGGGCGCCGGCCTATCATCTGCGAGCTGACCCTTGATTAGGCAGCCGTAGCGCGAGTTCGTATTAATGCTGCCTGGATGGCGCCGCGCAGATGGACGTCTTTCGCGACGCGAAGCCCTGCATGAAAAAAATGATCTGACCCTAGGGGTCGATCGTAGCTAACGAATAAAGACCGCTTATGGTTGTTAGAAAAGGGTATTTACCCTGCCCCGCGGCATCATGCAGCTCATTGATCAGAGCCTCGACTGCGGCCATTCCTTCCTCGGCATATTCGCAAGTTACGAATGCGCGCCATCCCAGTGCGCTTTGGCCGATGGCTATTGGGATAGTTTTGTCTGCGATCTCCATAGCGATCAAATTATTCTCGGTCCTGCCGTGGGCCATTGTGTTTCGGAACTCCAGCAATTGACCAACTGATGGGTACGCGTCTGGGATGCCAAGTATAGGAAGCGAGCAAGACCTTCGTAGCTGCCTGTATTTTGCCCAAACGTTTGATTTCTCAAACTTATCAAACTTTGAACCGTACTGAATGTGTCCGAGATGATTCATGTACGCCTCAACCGTAAACGCGCCCATGACTAAGCAATTGAGAATTTCGTAAAAACTTCCTTCTTCGGACTCTCTGGCGGCTTTTAGAGATCTTCGAGCGCTCGCGAACAAGATGGAAAAGGTGGAAACGGTCTGACGCCCACGCAGCATCGGCATTTGGATGATCCTTTTGCCTGAATCGAGAAGAGGGGAATCTCCCTCACATCCGTCCATGTTGTCACGATAACTTTCAATCACGCCACTGGCGGGAATCAGCCATGCCATCAGACAAACCGCGCATCGTCTGCCAGTTCAGCTGCGCCGACGCTTCGGCGGTGGCGACCAAGCTGGCGCTGGCCGACTACACCAGCACTCACGACGTGCAAATTATCAACGCATTTCTCGAACGAGCATGAAGACAACAGGCGCTTCATCGCTGACTGTGAAGCGTGGCTCGGCAGGCCGGTGACGGTTGTACGTGATACCAACTACCGTGCCGATATCATCGAGGTCTTCCGGCGCAAGCGATATGCGAAAAATGAATTTGGCGCCCCGTGCACCAAGCTGTTCAAGCGCCGGCTGCTCGACACATAGAAGCAGCCAGGTGACGTCATGGTTTTCGGCTACACCGCTGAGGAGCGGGATCGGCTAGAAAATTTTCAAGAACGAAACTCTGATCGCCCTGTCATCGCGCCGCTGATTGATCGCGGCCTGGGTAAGGAAGAATGTAAGGCGATGATCGAACGAGCCGGCATCAAACTGCCCTTCATGTATCGACTTGGCTACGACAACGCCAACTGCATCGGCTGTGTGAAAGGCGGAGAAGGCTATTTCCGAGCCATTCGCGAAGACTTCCCAGAACAGTTCGAATCGCTCTGTCACGTGCAGGACCTGCTAGGCCCAGGCTGGTACCTTCACAGGAACCGCGCCACCAACGAGCGTTTCTTGTTGAGGGACTTAGGGGACGGCCCGGTGCGGCGGAACGAGAAGATCCCTGCCTGTTGGTTCTTCTGCGAGTTGGCTGAGGACGACTATCGTGTCAAGGCTCCCGGTTTGCCGAAGTTGCAGCAATCTTGCGATGCAGTACGCGATGGCAATTAGCGCAAAGACACTGCAGCTGGCCTAGCTTGGTCATTTGGCCAGGCTTCATGTGAGCAACGTGGATGGAATTGTGATGGACCTCGATACAGGCTTCTGCATCGGGACCATACTTCTCGGATGGCTCAAACTGACAGCTTTCGCAAAAAAGCCGGCCATGCTGAGTGCGGAACTGTGCTTTTTTTGCTTTGGCTAGGCCGGGGGCACGCTCTCGACGGAAATGCTTGACTAGCTTAGGGGCGCCTTCTGCCCACTCTAATTCCTCTTGCTCCGGGGGCAGATCAAGCGGCTCGAAGTGCCCGCCTTTAGCCACAATTCTATAGCCCGCCCTTTCAAGGAGCTTGAAACAAACGGTGTTGGCACCTGCTGTGAAGTGAAACGACTTAACGGTAAAGCCAAGGGCATCCGATGCAGCAAGCCCGAACACTTGCTTTGGGGCTAGCCGTACCCCTCCATCAACCACCAAATCATAATCCACGGACGCACCGAACTCTTCAGCCTTAGTGCCACCGAGCAGGCTTTGGACGGCCTTCCAGATAAACTCGGCAGTCACTCGTTGCAGCTCTTGGGCGCTTAACTTTTCCGGGATTTGACGGTCTGCGCTTTTTTGAGGCTTAGCCTCTGTATTTGGTGCTAAAAAGATGTGGTAGCCCAAGTCGGTCAACTCTCGTTTTGCGATATATGTATGAGTGTTGAGCGAATCCATTTCCGCGGCCATGGCGTAAACGTACTTGAGCGGATACGGCTCACCATCAGCCGCGGTAAAAAACCACACAGGGCGGCGATAGCCAAAGGGCCGTTCGCCGTTACGGAACCTAGCAACTGCTTTTTCTAGCTTCTTACTGTCCATAGTCATCCTTTTTAAACAATTTACTTGAACCGCACCCATCATTAAATGACCGTAGTAGATGGTAGCACCTCGGCCGTTGTAGCTTGGCCACCTCTTTCACGGCCGGACGGCGTTGAGAATTGTGCAATCGCATGGAAAGCTATGTTCGTCAAGCAGTGATGAATAATTCAAGCTGACCTTGGGTAAAAAATTGCATCCCACCGAACCTCATCCGGGTCCTGCATCTCAACAAAGCGTTCCCAGTTCTGACTGCATGTTCGACACTTATACCCGGTCTTCAGAAAAACGCCTTGCTCGATGGTTTCGCCGCAATAAACCCGTCCGTCACGCCCTCAAGATCAACTTCGTTCATAGCGGTAACACAGCAGTCTTCAGGTCGCATGAGCATTCCAATCCCTCCTTTAATTGAGCGCCGAATATAGCGGTGAGGACCACATATGTCTGCAATTCAAAAAAGCCCTCCCTTAGACTTCAAAACGCAGTACGCCCTCGGCTCCCACCCACAAGACGACGAGATAGTCGTGGACTTCTTCTGCGGCGGTGGCGGCGCCGGTACCGGGCTGGAAATGGGCCTCGGCCGTAAGGTCAACGTGGCGAAAAACCACAGCGCCAAAGCGATCAGCATGCACACCATCAACCACCCTGGCGCCGGGCACTTCACCACCGACGTGTTCGATGGTGATCCGGACGCCGAGTGCGGCGGCAAGGCAGTGGGCTGGTTCCACATGTCGCCGGACTTCACCCATCACAGCCAGGCCGCTGGCGGCCAGCCGCGCAAGCACGAGATCTGTAACCTCTCGTGGATCGGTTTGAAGTGGGCCGGCAAGAAGCGGCCTCGAGTCATCAGCCTGGAAAATGTGAAGCAGATCCTGCAATGGGGTCCGCTGATCGCCAAGCGCGACAAAGCGACCGGCCGCATCATCAAGCTGGTGCCAGGCGTGAACAAAAAAGGAAAAGAGGTCTTGGTGAAAGTGGTCGCCGCGCCCGGCGAGATCGTTCCTGTCGGCGAGCAGTTCCTCGTCCCTAACCCCAAGCGCAAAGGCAGCACCTGGAAACGTTTTGTTGATTTGCTGGAGCAGCACAGTTACGTCGTCGAATGGCGAGTGATCAAGGGCACGCCCTACGTGATCGTCGACATCCGACTGCGGATGCTGCAACCGGCCGAGTTGTACCGGGTGCAGGGCTTTCCGCCGGACTACATCATCACCCACGGCGCTGACGGCAAGCCGTTCACGAAGACCGAGCAGGTCCATATGTGCGGCAACAGTGTCAGCCCGCCGCCGATGGCCGCCCTCGCTCGGGCGAATGATCCTTGGCGAGTGGCGGCAGAGCAGGCAGCCGCAGCGTAACTTGCTCACAGCCAGCCCAAACGCACAAGCGACTCGATGACGGCTAGCACGGCAACAAGCAGATTGACCAGATTGGTGAGTCGCTTCATGAATTCCTCGGTTGGCTGATTTGCTAATCCGAGTCGACGATGCGCTGACGGTAATGCTCGATAGTCTGCGCGTTTAACACGCTGCGCTCGTCATGGCGCCCGACTCCCAAGAGAACTCGTTTCCGACCCCAATTGCCTGCTGCGTATGAGGCGAGGACAAAGCCATGCTCACAGAAAATGTAATTAAGGCTCTGCAAGCAGAAATCATCCGGCTCTGAGGGCGCTCCAGCTCAGTCCCTTTGATTGAACCAGCGCCAGTTGTTCGCGATAAAAACGGCTTCTTCCAGCATGACGATCTACACGATTTTGAGGAGGGCGACGGAGACAAGTGCAAGGCATGGATTGCTGAACAGGAACTGGAAGTCGCGATGGTCAGCATTGAATGTGCCGCCGAGTGGGTATCCGAATGCTACTTTGAAGCGGGCGATCCAGACTGCAGCTACTCGCCCAGACGGCGGAGACTGGTTCTGCCTGGCAATTCAGGACACTGACGATGGTCCGGTCTGCTGGTGGGCTCGCCCTGAGATTGCGCCATGAGTGAGACCAAAGAATTTTACTCTGCCGAGCAAGCTTTTCAGCGTGCTGCTGAGTGGTGCAAGCGCCATCCGGCATGGCGTCGGATCTGTGATATACCGGATCACTCCGATTTCATCAAAACCTACGGTGAGATTCCGAACCGCGAGCGCGTCTATTGGGACGAGAACGGCGGCGAGGAGTGTTGGCGAGAATTCGGGGTCGCAGGAAGCAAGGTGCCTAAGGGGTTCATCTCTGGAAAGGGTGAGTTCTTCGACGATGTGCTGAAAGTGCCTCTCCATCACAACATGATGATGGTGTTTCGAGTTGGCAGGAGTTGGATGCCATCACCCGTATCGTTTTCTTCCCGGCGCAGTGCGGGACGCCTGACCGCTGGATGCCCTGCACTATCGATGGGTTTGGAGTCTGGCGCTGCAATGCGATGTACATGCCAGCGCCAGAGCCACATCTCGTTTATTGAGAATGTTCCAGGCTATGAGATATCAGCCCACCAACTGAAGTTCGTCGCGCCCGCGTTTGCTGTCTGGGTAGCGACGACAAGGTTCGTGGCATCAACCGATGAGACATAGAGCGGTGTCATGGTCTGGCCATTCGACGAAATCTGAATGTTCTTCAGGGATGGTGTGGCTCCAAGGCCGTGCGGAACACTGACCGATGTCCGTGCTGCCGCCAGAGTGCCGTTGCCCTTGTTCTGAGTTGCATACCCAGCAACGCTGGTGACCTTCCGGCCTGCCGCCGCAACAGGCTCGCTGATAACTCCTGAGGCCCTTGGAGTGATGTTCACGTCTCGAACCTGATACGCCGTAACCCCTGATGCGATGAACAGCCCGTAGCGCGTTGGGCCAGCCTCGAACCCGATCAGAGGCCCGATGGTGAGGTTGTTACACGACGCATCAAAGAAAAGATCATCAATGGCGCTGGAGGCGCTGAGGTTGTTCAGCGCAAAGTCACCGGAAATTATGATGTGGTGGCAGTTCAGGAACAGCAGGCCTTGAAGCGAGTTGTTGTAGACCTTGGCGCCATTGATGGTCAGGGAATGGCAGTTGACGAACGTACCGCCCGCCGCACGGTTCGACCACCAGCAGTCGGTGAACGTGGTGTGATTCACGCCGGTGAAGAGCGGCGACGAGACGCCAGAGTCGAAATAGACCTTGTTGAATGAGCTGAACCGAAGCCCCTCGGCAGTCCCCGGGTCAGAAGTGAACGGGGTTGTGCTGCCAATAAAGTCTGCGGTGTCGACCACCAGCGCCTCGACCCGGCCAAGCACCCGCATCGCGCCCAGGCTGAAGTTCGTCAGGTCTGCGGTGATGATCAGGAAATTGCTGATGAACAGATCATTTGAGAACCCTGTGATGCTGTTACCGATCAGAAGACCGATCCGCTTGCAGTCCAGAATCTGGAAATCCTCACAGACCGTTGCCGATCCGGTGTGCCATTGGAAGCCAACATAGCCGGCGCTAACCATGAAGTCTTCGAGCGAGTTGTTGGAACCGGTGGAGAGCAGGCACGTCCCTTGTGTGGCTTGAAGGCCTGAGTACACAACCCCAACACCCTGGATTCCGCTGAACCCATTGGGCAGCGACACAATAGGGTCGACGACTGTACCTGCAACGGTGCAGCGGATCAGCGTTGAGGCCTTGCCGGCGCCCACCAGCCGCACATACGCGGGAATCGTGATTGTCCCGCTCACGTTATAGATACCGGCAGGCATGAAGACTGCCTTGCCTCTTGGCCCGGATGCCGCAGCAGCAGCCAGGGCGTTGCGGATTGCCGTGGTGTCGTCCGTGGAAAAGTCACCTTTCGCCCCGAAGTCTTTCACCGAAAGCATGTCGCTCAGTTTGCTCTGGGCCGAGCGCGAGACGGCGCCTGTTCCGGGTGCAACGTAGGGCAGTGCGTCAAGCGAGAAATCAGTCACAGTTCCGTCAAGCGTTTGCAGCTGGTTGGTGCGAAGAGTGCTCATGTGGATTCCTTATTTAGCTAATTCAGTTGATATCAGCACGTCATGTAACTGCAAGGGGATTTTTCGCTACAGCCGCGTTCGAGAAGATCTGAAATGTGGTCGCGCCTCAGCGGACCAAGATCGGAGGGTGTGCCTGTTCGGCGAGGCTCACGCAATCACCATTACCCTTGGGCACGCGAACATCTCAACTGCGCTCAAATGCCTGATCAGGGAGCGCGACCAACTCAGGGCCGTGCGGGACAACCTCCGCGAATATCGAGATGGTCTTCTGGAAGCTGGAGCTCACATCCTATGATCCCGAACACCGGCTTCGTCCGGCGTCGACTCGAGGCAGCGCTCATCCTTCTGGCGGCATGGCTGCTCGCCGGACGCAACGTCCAGCGCTCCGGTGCCGTCTGCCGCCGCGACAACGACGACATGCGGTACATGGCCGAAAAGCTGGAAGGCATCGCCGACCGCATCAAGCACCAGTACCCGTAACCTCTTCCACATTTATCCACCTGCCTGCCGGTGTACGGCGGGCGGGAGATTTCTGTGTCCAAAGAAAACCCGATTCACCAGCAAGACCAGGCCCTGATTGAAGGCATTCATTCACAGCACCTCGAAAGGATCGGCGTCCTGGGCGATGAAGCGATCCAGTTTCAAGACGCCTCTTACGCCGTCGGCAGGCAGCGCGTTTCGAAGTAAGCGAACGAAACGCTGCTCGCCTTGGTGATCCGAATGCGCAGCTACATGGATCAGGCGGACATCGACTCGAGGCCCGAGAGCATGAATCCTATGGAGAAGCTTGCTTAGGACATCGACATCGAGGCCTTCGGCCCACTCAACCCCGCATAGACCCCGGACGGAGATAACCCACATGAACACAGCTCAAAAAACCCACCCTATCGAGTGCATCCGCTTGCCGGAGGTGCGGCGCATCACCGGGCTCAGCACCGCAACCATCTACCGCATGGCCGTCGGCGGAAAATTCCCCCATCAGGGGAAAATCGGCGAACAGGCCGTGGCCTGGATACGTGCCGAAGTAGAGCAATGGGCCGCGAGCAAGGCTGAGGCGCGCAAGCGCCTGCCTTAACTGGCCTCGACCTTGTCCAGGTAATCCGCCCAGTTCTGCATCATCTCCCGCCTCTGCTCCACGTACTCGGCATGGTTGTACGTCTTCCGGATCTTGCTTGATCCGGCGTGCGACAGCTGCGCCTCGATCCAATCCTCGTTGTAACCCATCTCGTTCAGGGCAGTCGAAATCGTCGCGCGGATCCCGTGCCCGGTCAGTCGGCCCTCATATCCCATACGCTTCAACGCCATGTTGACAGTTCCGTCGCTTATCGGCTTTGCCGGGTCACTTCGGCCCGGCAGTAGCAGTGTGTAGGCGCCGGTCATTTCCATGACGTTGCGTATCTCCTCCACCGCCTGCCGCGACAGCGGCACCAGATAAGGCGGCACCTTTGCCTCATCTTTCCCTCGAATAAGCTTCTGCAACTGCTTCACGCCTGTCGGCGGGATCGTCCACAGACCGCCTTCCAGGTCGAACTGATCGCGGGTCGCGAACCTAAGCTCGCCAGTACGGACGCCGGTCAACAACAATATCCTCATTCGGCGCCGGTGAATGTCCGCAGCGAATTGAGAAGCTCTGGAAGCTCGGCCAGTCGAAGCATCGGGTTGTGTTTCTCGGGCGGTTCCTTCACCGCGACGATGTCCAGGTCGGACGCAGGGTTGTGCTCTATGTAGCCGGAAGCGATCGCGAACCGGAAGATCTCATTTAGCCATGAGCCGCACTTCCTCGCGACATTCAGCGCCCCCCGAGCCTCGACTCTACGGCTGGTAGGCAGCACATCGCTGCGACGGATATCGGATATTGGCAACTTGCCTAGCGAAGGAATGAGGTCTTTGTCCAAGTACATGCGCGATTGGGTTGCATCGCCTTTCCGGGCTGCGGTCATGCGCGGTGACTTGAAGGCATGCCATTCTTCAGCGACAACTTCGAAGGTTTTCACTGCACCGTTGCTGGCGGTCAGCTTTTCTTCACGCCGGGCGGATCGCGGATCCACTCCTTTTGATATGAGGGAGCGGGCCCGATCCCGGCGTTCGCGTGCTTGCTTGAGGCTGACTTCAGGGTAGGTGCCGAGGGATATGCGTGGTTGGCGGCCGTGCCAGGAGAATCTGAAATGCCACGACTTCGCGCCCTTGGCAGCAACGAAGAGCGTGGCATTAGTACATCACCAGATTAATCGAATTGAGTATGTGCTGGTAAATGTACTAAAAATTCTGAGCAGGTGTGAGAAGAGTTGCGGATGCCTAAGAACAGAAAACCCCGCGTGGGCTGGGCCAGCGGGTTTTTTTGAGCATGCCTGAGAGGGCATGAGAATCGAATATGGTGCCCCGAGCCGGAGTCGAACCGGCACATCCTTTCGGACGACGGATTTTAAGTCCGGTGTGTCTACCAATTTCACCATCAGGGCGGTAGCACATATCAACCGCGACCTTCGCGCGTAGTATCGCGAGGCCAGCTGACAAGAGTGGGGAATATATACACCCGCAGCCCTTGAGGCAAGTTCAAAGCTTTCGGATTCAATTGGTTACGTTTGTTTACCGTCGCAACCTCGATACCTTGTCTATGCTCTCTCCCTGCGAAGGGTGAAACGCTGGCGCAGCTGTCTTGCCCTTCTTTTGACAAACTGAATGAGGTGTCTATGAAATCCGCTTTGTGGCTGGCCCTGATTGGGGCATTTACGGTGAGCGCTCAAGCGGCGTCGCTTGATGTCCCCATGAACCTGGTGAGCGCTGATGGCGCCCCACAGCCCGTTGGCAACGTGACCATCAGCGAGACCGCTTACGGGCTGGTGTTCACCCCAGATCTGAAATCTTTACCCGCCGGGATTCACGGTTTTCATGTTCACGAAAAGGCGAGTTGCGATTCGGGCGTGAAAGACGGCAAAAAGGTCGCGGCATTGGCAGCAGGCGGCCACTTCGACCCAGCGAAAACTGGCAAGCATCTGGGGCCCTATGGCGAAGGCCACTTGGGTGACCTGCCAGCGGTCTACGTCAACGCCGATGGAGTGGCCAATTACCCTGTGCTCGCGCCACGCCTGAAGAACATTGCTGACATCAAAGGCCACGCGCTCATGATCCATGTGGGCGGCGACAACCATTCGGATATGCCCATGCCATTGGGCGGCGGCGGTGATCGGATGGCGTGCGGTGTTATCTGACGGCACGCAAACCTGCCCAGGCTCAGATGAACCGGTGACAGAGATAAGTGGCTTGGTATCTGAGCCCTCGCTTCATCGCGTGTTGCGGAAGCGATAGCCAGAATTGCGGAAGTGATTCATTAAATGCCACCCACAAAAAAGCCCGTAAGACGTTGATCTTACGGGCTTTAATAGTGGAGGCCGAGGTCGGAATCGAACCGGCGTAAGCGGATTTGCAATCCGCGGCATAACCATTTTGCTACTCGGCCTCAAACGCTCAACGATCCAACCACTACCGCTAAACGCATACAAACTGGAGCGGGAAACGAGACTCGAACTCGCGACCCCGACCTTGGCAAGGTCGTGCTCTACCAACTGAGCTATTCCCGCTTTGTGTGGGCGCCATTCTATACACTCAAATGACCCCGTCAACCCCTTGATTTAAAAAAACTTATTTTTCATCTGTGGTCGTGCGCAGATGCGGCCATGCGGCGCGAAGGTATTGCACCATCGACCACAGCGTAAGGCCCGCAGCGATCATCAACAGCACGTAACCCAACACCACCCAGAAGGTAAACGCAGGCGGGTTGGCCAGCAGGATGACCAGCGCGAGCATCTGCGCAGCGGTTTTCCATTTGCCCAGGTTCGAGACGGCGACTTGGGCTCGTGCCCCCAGCTCCGCCATCCACTCGCGCAGCGCCGAGATAACGATCTCTCGACCGATGATCACGGCGGCCGGCAAGGTCAGCCAGAGGTTGGCGTGGGCCTGCACCAGCAACACCAGCGCAACGGCCACCATCAGTTTGTCAGCCACCGGGTCGAGAAAGGCCCCGAACGGTGTGCTTTGCTCCAGGCGTCTTGCCAGATATCCATCCAGCCAGTCGGTCGCGGCTGCCAGGGCGAACACCGAACTGGCGGCCATGTAGCTCCAGTGGTACGGCAGATAGAACAACAGAATGAAGATCGGAATCAGCAGGACACGTAATACGGTGATCAGATTAGGGATATTCATCGGCACAACTGGCTACGAGGTGAGCGAGCATTCTACTCGCTGTGCAGGTTTGCATAAATCGACTCTGCGAGCTTTTTGCTGATTCCCGGCGCCTTGGCGATTTCTTCGATGCTGGCCCGGGACAATTCCTGAAGGCCGCCGAAGTGCTTGAGCAGGTCGCGACGCCGGGTCGGGCCCACCCCTGCGACGCCTTCCAGGGTTGACGTTCGACGGGTTTTACCGCGTCGCGCACGGTGCCCGGTGATGGCAAACCGGTGGGCTTCGTCGCGGATCTGCTGGATCAGGTGCAGCGCCGGCGAGTCGCCCTTGAGGGTGAACTCATGGGCCGCATCGTTCAAGTACAACGTCTCGAAACCGGCCTTGCGCGTAGCGCCCTTGGCGACGCCCAGCAAAATCAGGTCGGGAATCGCCAACTCGTTCATCACGTCGCGGGCCATGCTCAACTGGCCCTTGCCCCCGTCCACCAGCAAGATGTCCGGCAATTTGCCCTCGCCGTCCTTGATGCGGCTGAAGCGACGTGTCAGCGCCTGGTGCATCGCGGCGTAGTCGTCCCCTGCCGTGATGCCTTCGATGTTGTAGCGGCGGTAATCGGACTTGATCGGGCCCTCGGGACCGAACACCACGCAGGACGCCACCGTCGCTTCGCCACTGGAATGGCTGATGTCATAGCATTCCAGTCGCTGCGGCGGCTCATCGAGCTTGAGCACTTGCGCCAGCGCTTCAAAGCGCGCCGTAACGTGCTGACGGTTGGCGAGCCGCGCCATCAGTGCCTGCTCGGCATTGGTCACGGCCAGTTGCTGCCAGCGCGCACGGGTGCCACGCACCCGATGGCTGATGATGATTTCGCGGCCGCGTGAAGCATCGATCGCGTCGATCAGCGCGGGGAAATCCTCGCTGACCACGTTGACGATGACCTCCCCCGGCAGTTCGCGCTCGCCCCCGCCCAAAAAGTATTGGGCCAGGAAGGCCGACATGACTTCGCCCACCTCCTCCTCGATCCCGACCTGGGGGAAGAAATTCTTGCTGCCCAATACCCGCCCGCCACGCACGCTGATCAAGTGCACGCACGCGCCGCCCGGATTGACGAACGCGGCCACGACGTCGACGTCACCAGTGCCGCCGTCCATGCTCTGCTGGTCCTGCACGCGGCGCAGCAGGCCGATCTGATCACGCAGCTCGGCGGCGTGCTCGAAATCGAGGTTCATCGCCGACTTTTCCATCAGCGCGTTGAGCTCGTCAGTGAGGGCATTGCTGCGCCCCTCGAGGAACATCACCGAGTGACGCACATCCTCGTTGTAGATCTGCGGCTCGACCAAGTTCACACAGGGCGCCTTGCAGCGCTTGATCTGATACTGCAGGCAAGGCCGAGTGCGGTTTTTGTAGAAGCTGTCTTCACACTGACGAACGTGGAAGGTCTTCTGCAGGATGCTCAGGCTTTCGCGGATCGCACCGGCGCTGGGGTAAGGCCCGAAATAGCGGCCCTTGGCCTTCTTGGCGCCGCGATGAATGCTCAGTCGGGGAAATTCGCCGTCAGACAGGTGCACATACGGGTAGGACTTGTCGTCGCGCAACAGGATGTTGTACGGCGGACGCGACTCCTTGATCAGGGTTTGTTCCAGCAGCAGCGCCTCGGTTTCATTGGCGGTGATGGTGGTTTCAACCTGAGCGATCCGCGCGACCAGCGCACCGGTTTTCGGTGCATGGCCGGTCTTGCGGAAATAGCTGGCGAGGCGCTTCTTTAAATTCTTGGCCTTGCCGACGTACAGCAGCTTGCCGTCGATATCGAACATCCGATAGACGCCGGGGCGGCCACTGCAGGTGGACAGAAAAGCACTGGGATCAAACGGTTGGGTCATTTATGCGCTGGCGTCGACCATGCCATGACGGACGGCCAGCAGGGCCAGCTCCACGTCACTGCTAATCGACAGCTTCTCGAATATGCGGTACCGGTAGGTATTCACGGTTTTGGGGGACAGGCAAAGCTTGTCGGAAATCGTCTGCACTTTCTGGCAGCCGACAATCATAAGGGCAATCTGGATTTCCCGCTCGGACAAGAGGTCGAACGGCGAATTACTAGTCTGGGGCTGGAAGGATTTGAGCGCCAGTTGCTGGGCGATCTGCGGGCTGATGTAGCGCTGCCCGGCGAACACCAGGCGAATGGCCTGAACCATCTCGGTCAGACCGGCGCCTTTGGTCATGTATCCCGCCGCGCCCGCTTGCAGCAGGCGCGTCGGGAACGGGTCTTCTTCGCACACCGTGACCGCCACCACCTTCATGTCGGGATGGCTGCGGATGAGTTTGCGCGTGGCTTCCAGCCCGCCGATGCCAGGCATCTTGACGTCCATCAGCACGACGTCGGGTTTCAGCTCGCGGGCCTTCTGCAACGACTCTTCGCCGGACTCGGCCTGTCCCACCACCTGCAAGCCTTCGATGTCGGCCAACATGCGCGTGATACCTGTCCGAACCAGATCATGGTCATCGACAACCAGCACCCTAATCAAGCAGACACCTCACCGAACAATGCGTGGCGACGACCCGCCACGTTAGCGAAAAGAAAGTAAGCGACCTGCTCTGGAGCACTGCGAGTGCATGTGTACCAGATGATCTACAAAGAGGTTCACACGCTATCATCATCGACCGCAAAACTTGATAAAAATCTTCAAACGCCCGACCGCTGCATCGCCCGGATTGCCTTATAACTTCCTGTCCGGGGCGTAACTGCTCTGATATTCCGCCAGGGTCGTGGTTAACCGGCAGATGGCATCCTGTTCCTCCTTTCCCAGGCTGCGGTAACTCCCCACCATCCATTCTTCGTTTTCGCTCAGGCCGACAATGGGCACCGGAGTGCGGGAACCTGTCAGCACGTACAACACGTCGACACCGCGAGGGGCGACGCGGGCGAGATAATCGGCCTTGGGGGTGCGTTCACCGTTTTCGTACTTGCCCTGCGCGTTGGCTTCCACGCCACCGATCTCACCGAATGCGCGTTGTGAAAGCCCCAAGCGCTCGCGCTCTTCCCTAATTCGGGCACCTATTCCACTCATTTGGATGCATAGCCTTGTTGATATCACTCTTTTGAGTGATAGAATCGAAATAATTTGAACGAACTTGAACGGTTTTGAACTATGCCCGGAATCCGTACCGCCGCACAAGCCAAGGCTTGGCTGGAACAGCAAGGCAAATCGGTTCAAGAGTTTGCCAGGGAGCACAACGTGGACCCGGCGACGACCTATCAAGTGTTGTCCGGGCGAAAGAAGGGACGCCGGGGCGAGTCCCACAGAGTCGCGGTGCTGCTGGGAATGAAGATCGGCGTGATACCGACCGCCGGATCGTCGGAAGTACCCGAAGACTGATTCATTTTTTTGGCCGTGTTGTGGGTTGCTTAAAAGCGTGTTGTCCCCAATCAGCCTGATTGTAATTTCCAATTGAAGAACCCGATCGGTCTGAAGTAAGCTCGGCGGCATTCCACGGAGTCAGACCATGTTGCGTTCCCTTTCCTTACAGTTGTTCAGCGCCGCCGACGGTTCACGTCAGGCTGAGCGTGCGGCTGCCTGGAATGCGACGGCGTCTACCGCTCCTGCTTCTTATTTTTATGGGTATTGGTTTAGCCACTGGCGCGCCTGATACCCAAACGGCGCCCTGAACTTCGGGACGCCCACCAGAGATAACTCTCACCCCCGGTCGGCTTCCCGACCGGGGGTTTTGTTTTTCTGGGCCACACATTTCTGACTGATTGATTCAAGGAGCTGCACATGAACCACCACTATTACCGCCACGACACCGACTTCGCCTGGCGATTTAGCAACCTCCGTTCGGGACAGCCTGCCGCCTCCGATCGGTCACTGACAGGTGGCATCGCCCTGCTCACAGCCAACCCGGCCAATTGTCGAACACCCCAGTAGGTCCGCGCGGGCAAACCCGCCGACCAGGAAGCCAGCACATGAATTCGCCCGTCGTCAGCAACACCCTCATCGATTTGCCCTCCGGCGTCGTCACTCTGAATGACAGCCGCCCTGCCCCGACACGCTTGCCCACGCCCTTCCAGCTAAAACATCAGCTGCCGCTGGACGCTGCCCTGACCGCCCAGGTTGCCGCCCACCGCCAGTCGATTCGCGCCATTCTCAACGGTGAAGATTCGCGCCTGCTGGTCGTTGTCGGCCCGTGCTCGATCCACGATCCCCACGCCGCTGTGGAATACGCCGAACGCCTGGCGCATCTCGCCGCCGAAGTCAGCGACCAGATGCTGCTGGTGATGCGCGCCTACGTCGAGAAGCCGCGCACTACCGTCGGCTGGAAAGGCCTGGCGTACGATCCCGCGCTGGACGGCAGTGACGACATGGCCGAGGGCCTTGCCCTGTCGCGGCAGTTGATGCGTGAGATGGTCCGGCTCGGCTTGCCGATCGCCACGGAGTTGCTGCAGCCGATGGCGGCGGGTTACTTCGATGATGTGTTGAGCTGGGTGGCCATTGGCGCAAGAACCACCGAATCGCAGATCCATCGGGAGATGGCCAGCGGCCTCGGCGTGCCCACGGGTTTCAAGAACGGCACCGACGGCGGCATCTCCGTGGCCTGCGACGCCATTCGCTCGGCGGCCCACGCCCACCGGCATTTCGGTGTGGACCCTCAGGGCCACCCGGCGATTATTGAGACGTCGGGCAATCCCGACACCCACATCGTGCTGCGCGGCGGCCACGGCGGGCCCAACTATGACGCCGCCAGCGTTGCAGCGGTGAATGCCAGCCTGGCGAAGCACCGCATGGCGGCGCGCATCATGGTCGATTGCAGTCACGCCAACAGCGGCAAGGATCCGCTGCGTCAGCCCGCCGTTTTCAACGACGTACTGCAGCAACGGCTGGCCGGTGACCGGACACTGATCGGCATGATGCTGGAGAGTCACCTGTTCGAAGGCTGCCAGCCGTTGAGTGCTTCCCTCAAATACGGCGTGTCGGTGACGGACGCGTGCCTGGGCTGGGATTCAACGGAACGCCTGCTGCGCGATGGCGTGAACAAACTGCGCTACAGGTAACATTTGCAAACGGGAAGCCGGTCGCAGCCATGCGTCCGGCTTCCCGCAGAAGCGTCGTCGCCGTCAACTGCAGCCCGTGGCAGCGAAGACGCCCCTCGTGGGAAAGCGCCCCGCGCCCTCGGCGTATTTGCACCGCAACGCCAGCGTCTTTTCCTGCCTCTGCGGGACACAAGGTCTGGAGCGATGAAACGCTCGCCACGACCTGCACTAACCGGCGCATGGCCATACTCCGCTGCGCCCTCCGCCCATGACCTTCGCTGGTTAAGCTCAATCCTTCTTTTATATCGAAGGAATGATCGACATGTACAAGGAAGTCACCACCAAGTACCCCATTTTGCTGGTCCACGGGCTGTTTGGCTTTGACCGGATCGGCAAGGTCGAAATGTTCCACGCCATCCCCCAGGCGCTCGAGCAAGCCGGATGCAGGGTCCACGTGCCGGCGCTGTCCGGCGTCCACGACAACGAAATTCGCGGGGAGCAGTTGATTGATCAGATCGAACGCTTCCTGCGCCGCACCGGTTACCTGAAGGTCAACCTGATCGGGCACAGCCAGGGCGCGCTGACCTCCCGCTATGCCGCTGCGATGCGTCCGGATATCGTGGCGTCGGTCACTTCCGTGAGCGGCCCCAATCACGGATCGGAGGTGGCCGACCGGGTACGTCGGGCGCTGACGCCCGGACAGATGCCTGAAGCGGTGGCGTCGCGGCTGACCGCAGGTTTTGCCCACTTCCTGGCGCTGCTGAGCGGTAACTCGGACCTTCCCCAGGATCCGGTTCAGGCACTGGATGCGCTGACGACCGAGGGCGTCGCGGCCTTTAACCGCAGGTATTCCCAGGGACTGCCCGCAACATGGGGCGGCGAAGGCGCCGAACGGGTCAACGGCGTTCATTATTACTCGTGGAGCGGGTGCATCGATGGCTCGCTGTTTTCCGAGGGCCGCAATGCCCTGGACCCGCTGCACCTGGCGCTGCGCAGTTATGCACTGCTGTTCGAAAAGGAGGCTGCGTCCAATGACGGCCTGGTCGGCCGCTTCAGCTCTCACCTGGGCAAGGTGATCCGCTCCGACTATCCGATGGACCACGTGGATTCGATCAACCAGAGTGCCGGTCTGGTCCGCAAGCAGGTGGACCCGGTGAAGCTGTACGTGGATCACGCCGCTCTGCTGTTCCGCAAGGGGCTTTGACCGGCGATGTCGTCTGTCACGGGCCGTCAAAGGCGCCTGAACTTTCTCGGGAAACGAGGCCCTTATTCCGGTACGCTTCGTTTCTTTTTTTCACAGGAGTCACCCAAAATGGCCAAAGCCACTGCCCGCCACATCCTCGTTTCCAGCGAAGACAAGTGCAACGAACTCAAAACGCAGATCGAAGGCGGCGCTGATTTTGCTGAAGTCGCAAAATCCAATTCCAGCTGCCCGTCCAGCCGTCAAGGCGGCGACCTCGGCTCCTTCGGCCCCGGTCAAATGGTCAAGGAATTCGACACCGTGGTGTTCAGCGCGCCGCTGAACGTTGTTCAGGGCCCGGTGAAAACCCAGTTCGGTTATCACCTGCTGGAAGTGACCAGCCGCCAGGACTGATCCTCCGCGCTGCTGCACCAACGGCCCGCCCTTGAAAGCGGGCCGTTTGTTTATCCGATGCCCGCTCGGCAATGCATTGTCCGGTTACAAAGACGCCGGCTTTGCGGTACCTTGCCTGCGGGGCAATCAATAAAAAACCGGACCGGCCACCCCGCGCCGTCATGACCTTCAACCCAGATGTTGCTCGCCGATGTCAGTCAGGATTCGTGCAATGCGTTTTGTTTTGTCATCGCTGATGGTCGCAACACTCGTCCTCGTTTCTGGTTTTCAGGTTTTATCCGCCGCCCCTCAACACGCATTGACCGTTTACGGCGAGGCGCCGCGTTACCCGGCGAACTTCGGGCATTTCGATTACGTGAATGCCGACGCCCCCAAAGGCGGAAGCATGCGCCGCTCGGCCCAGGAAATCGGTCAGTTCGATCACATCATGCCGTACCTCGACAAAGGCACCGGCGTGGCCCAGGTCAACGGCTTGCTGTACTCGCCCCTGGCGGTCAGGTCGCTGGACGAGCCCTACACCGTTTATGGCCTGATCGCAGAGAAAATGGAGCGCGCCCCCGACGGCCTGTCATTGCGTTTCTACCTGAGCCCCAAGGCTAAGTTTTCCGACGGCTCGGCCATCACCGCCGAGGACGTGCGCTTCACCTACAACCTGCTGATGACCCAGGGCAGCCTGTCGTACCGCACCGAGTTTCAAGACGTCAAAGGCGTCGAAGTCGAGTCGCCGACGCAGATCCGCTTTGATTTCAAAAGCAGTGAGAGCCGCACTTTGCCGCTGGATCTGGCTTCGCTGCCGGTGTTTCCCGAGCACTGGTGGAAGGACCGCGACTTCGCCAACGGCGGCGGCTTCGAGATTCCGGTGGGCAGCGGCCCGTATTGCATCGGCAAGGTCGACCCCGGGCGCAGCATCACCTTCGAACGCAACCCGGACTGGTGGGGCAAGGACCTGCCGGTCAATCGCGGCCTGTACAACTTCGATCACTTCAGCGTCGAGTATTTCGGCGACACCGACGTCGCCCGCCAAGTGCTGCGCGGTGGCGGTTATGACTACAACCGCGAATATTCCGCCACGGGTTACTCCATCGGCTACGACAGCCCGGCATTAACCGAAGGCCGTCTGCAGCGGGCGCACCTGGCCAAGGGCGCGGTGCAGAGCTCTCAGGGTTTCATCTTCAATCTGGACCGTCCGAAATTTCAGGATCGCCGCGTGCGTCAGGCGCTGGCGATGCTGTGGGATTTCGAATGGACCAACAAACAGATGATGCGCAACGTGTACGTGCGCCAGAACAGCTACTTCTCCAACAGTGACCTGGCGGCAACGGCCCTGCCCACCGAGTCCGAGCTGAAGATCCTTGAACCGCTGCGCGGTCAGGTGCCGCCGGAAGTGTTCACCACCGTCTTCCAGACCCCGAAAACCGATGGCAGCGGCTTCATTCGCGACAAACAGCTGCAAGCCCTGGCGTTGCTCGAAGAAGCAGGCTGGATGCCCCGGGGGGACAAGCTGGTCAACGCCCAGGGCGAACCGTTGAGTTTTACCTTCCTCAACGGGCAGAGCGGCTTCGAGAAAATCCTGTTGCCGTACAAGCGCAATCTGGCGCAGATCGGCATTGATTTCGAAATCCGCCGCATCGACTCGGCGCAGTACCTGAACCGGGTCATGGCCCGGGATTACGACATGATCGTCACCGGCTACGGCGTTTCGACCTCCCCGGGCATGGAGCTGTACAACAACTTCGGCTCGAAAGTCGCCACCGATTCCGGCTCCAGCAACTACATGGTCTTGCGCAACCCGGCCGTCGACACCCTGATCGAAGGCCTGGCCAAAGCCGACAGCAAGCCGGCGATGGTGGATTACGCCCATGCCCTGGACCGGGTGCTGCAGTGGGGCTTCTACTGGATTCCCAACTATTACCCGCCCGGCTCGTCCACGGTGTGGTGGAACCGTTTCGGCATTCCCAAGGTGCAGGCCAGCAACAGCGAAGCCATCGATACCTGGTGGGAAGTCAGCCCCCAGGCACTGACCAACGAACAGTTCGCCCAGCAACGGGGCGCTTCGGCCATTCCCTCGGAGGTCAAGTAATGCTCGGCTACCTGATGAGGCGCCTGCTGCTGATCATTCCGACGCTGCTGTGCATTCTGCTGGTCAACTTCTTCATCGTGCAGGCGGCGCCCGGCGGCCCCGTCGAGCAAGCCATCGCCAAGCTGCAAGGCGTCGCGGGCGGCACCATCGGCGCAGGCCACACCGAAACCATGAACGCCGGGCAGTCCCGGGCCAGTCGCGGGCTCGACCCCAAGCTGATCAAGGAAATCGAGCACCAGTACGGTTTTGACAAGCCCCTGCATGAGCGCCTGTGGCTGATGCTGAAGAACTACGCGCAACTGGATTTCGGCAACAGCTTCTTTCGCGGCGCCAAGGTCACGGACCTGATCCTGCAAAAGATGCCTGTCTCTATCTCGCTGGGGCTGTGGGCGACGCTGATCACCTACTTGGTGTCGATCCCCCTGGGCATCCGCAAGGCGGTCAAGCACGGCAGTCACTTTGATATTTGGAGCAGCACGGCCATCATTATCGGCTACGCGATGCCGGCCTTTCTGTTCGCCATGCTGCTGGTGGTGCTGTTCGCTGGCGGCACGTCGCTGAGCTGGTTCCCGGTCCGCGGGCTGGTGTCCGAGAACTTTGATCAACTGAGCACCCTGGGCAAGATCGCCGACTACTTCTGGCACCTGGTGTTACCGGTCACGTCGCTGGTCATTGGCGGTTTTGCAACGCTGACCATTCTGACCAAAAACTCCTTCCTGAACGAAGTCACCCGCCAGTACGTGGTGACCGCCCGGGCCAAGGGGCTGAGTGAGCGACGGGTCCTCTACGGCCACGTGTTCCGCAACGCCATGTTGCTGATCGTGGCGGGCATTCCCCAGGCGTTTATCAGTGTGTTCTTTGCCGGTTCGTTGATGATCGAAGTGATCTTCTCCCTCGATGGCCTCGGCCGCATGAGCTACGAAGCCGCGGTGTCGCGGGATTACCCGGTGGTGTTCGGCTCGCTGTTCATCTTCACGCTGTTCGGGTTGCTGATAAAGCTGGTCGGGGACATCTGCTACACCCTGGTCGACCCCCGGATCGACTTCAGCGCGAGGAATGCGTGATGCGCAGACTGTCTCCGGTGGCACGCCGTCGCTTCGAGCGCTTTCGCAATAACCGCCGGGGCTGGTGGTCGCTGTGGCTGTTTTGCGGGCTGTTCGTGCTCAGCCTGTGCGGCGAGCTGATTGCCAACGACAAACCCCTGGTGCTGAGTTATCAGCATGAGCTGTACTTCCCCGCCTTCAAGCGCCACACCGAGCAGGAATTCGGCGGCCAACTGCCCTTTCAGCCGGACTACCGCAGCGACTACGTGCGCCAGCTGATCAGCAAGGGCGATGGCTGGATGCTGTTTCCGCCGATTCCGTTCAGCGATGACACACCCAACTATGACCTGAACAAACCGGCGCCGAGCCCGCCCTCTTCGATCAACTGGCTGGGCACCGACGATCAGGCCCGGGACGTGCTGGCCCGGGTCATTTTCGGCGCGCGGGTATCGATTCTGTTTGCCCTGGCGTTGACGTTCATCAGCGCGCTGATCGGCATCGCAGCCGGCGCGTTACAGGGCTATTACGGCGGCTGGGTGGATTTGATCGGACAGCGCCTGCTGGAAGTCTGGTCTGGCCTCCCGGTGCTGTACCTGCTGATCATCCTGTCGGGCTTCGTCGAGCCAAACTTCTGGTGGCTGCTGGGGATCATGGCGCTGTTTTCATGGCTGGCGCTGGTAGACGTGGTGCGCGCCGAATTCCTGCGCGGGCGCAATCTGGAGTACGTCAAAGCGGCGCGGGCGCTGGGCCTGAGTGATCGCAAGGTGATCCTGCGGCACATTCTGCCCAACGCGATGAACGCCACCCTGAGCTATCTGCCGTTCATCCTCACCGGGGCGATTTCCACGCTGACCGCGCTCGACTTCCTCGGCTTCGGCATGCCTGCCGGCAGCGCGTCACTGGGCGAGCTGATTGCCCAGGGCAAACAGAACCTGCAAGCGCCATGGCTCGGTTTCACGGCATTTTTCACACTGGCGCTGATACTGTCGCTGCTGGTGTTTATTGGCGAGGCCCTGCGGGATGCCTTCGACCCGAGGTCCTGAGATGTCCGAAAACCTGATCGAAATCCGCGACCTTTCGGTGTCGTTCAACGGGCACACCGTGGTCAAGCACCTCAGCCTGGACATTCCGGCCGGCGAGTGCCTGGCACTGGTCGGCGAGTCGGGCTCGGGCAAATCGGTGACCGCCCATTCGATCCTGCAACTGCTGCCCCAGGCCGGCACGCTGAGCACCGGCAGCATTCGCTATCGCGGCAAAGAGTTGCTCGGCGCCGATGGCAACGTCATGCGCGAGCTGCGCGGCAATCAGATCGCGATGATCTTTCAGGAGCCAATGACCTCGCTGAACCCTCTGCACACGGTGTCCCGGCAGATCGGCGAGACCTTGTTGCTGCACAAGGGCATGGCAGGCAAGGCGGCCCAGGCAAGGATCATCGAGCTGCTGGAGCTGGTCGGCATTCAGCACCCGAAAAAGCGCCTAAAGGCCTATCCCCACGAGTTGTCCGGCGGCCAGCGCCAGCGGGTGATGATCGCCATGGCGCTGGCCTGCGAGCCGGAACTGCTGATTGCCGATGAGCCCACCACGGCGCTGGATGTGACGGTGCAGCGCAAGATCCTGCTGCTGCTCAAACAGCTCCAGCAACGGCTGAACATGTCGCTGTTGCTGATCAGCCACGACCTGAATCTGGTGCACAGCATCGCCCAGCGGGTGTGCGTGATGCGCGCCGGGGAAATCGTCGAGCAGTCCAACTGCCAGTCGCTGTTCAAAAACCCGCAACACGCCTACAGCCGCTTGCTGCTGGACGCCGAACCGGCGGGCGAGCCGTTACCCCGGGACACCCGCGAGAAGGTGCTGGAGGTCGATAACCTGCGCGTCTGGTTCTCCCTCGGCGGCGGGATTTTCAACCGGCACCACGAATACCTGAAAGCGGTCGATGACATCAGCCTCAGCATCGAGCGCGGCAAAACCTTAGGGATCGTTGGCGAATCCGGCTCGGGCAAGTCGACACTCGGTCAGGCCATCCTGCGCTTGCTCGAGTCCCGTGGCAGTATCCGCTTCAAGGGTCACGCGCTGGACAGCCTGAATCAAAAGCAGATGCGCCCATGGCGCAAGCATATGCAGGTGGTTTTCCAGGACCCTTACGGCAGCCTCAGCCCGCGCATGTCGGTGGCACAGATCATCAGCGAAGGGCTGGAAGTCCACAGCGACCTGGACCAGGCCAGCTGTGAGGCCGAAGTGATCCGCGCGCTGGAAGAAGTCGGCATCGACCCGTCGAGCCGGCACCGCTACCCTCATGAATTTTCCGGCGGGCAGCGGCAGCGGATCGCCATTGCCCGCGCGCTGGTGCTCAAACCTGCCCTGATACTGCTCGACGAACCGACGTCTGCGCTGGACCGCACCGTGCAGAAGCAGGTCGTCGCGTTGTTGCGGCAATTGCAGGAGCGGCATGGCCTGACCTATCTGTTTATCAGCCACGACCTGGCCGTGGTCAAGGCGCTGGCCCATGACCTGATCGTGGTCAAGGACGGCAAAGTGGTCGAGCGCGGCGCGAGCCACGACGTGTTCGATGCGCCGCAGCACCCTTACACCCGGGAATTGCTGGCGGCGGCCCACCCCGGTTTCAATTGAAGCTCGCCCCAAACAGTAGTCTGTGCGGCCAGATGCCGAGGAACAGGATGGATGGAACCGCACATGAACGACAATGAAAGCCTGAAGGATTACCGGCGCGTTCGGCGACTGGCGATCCGCTCGCTGTTCGAGATCATCGAGCAGTCCAGCGAGGGCACGGTCATCGTCGACCGCGACGCCCGCATCGTCTGGATCAACGAGCGCTACGCCCGCCGCTTTGGCCTGGAGGACCCGAGCCGCGCGGTAGGCCAGCCCTGTGAGCAGGTGATTCCCGGCAGCCTGCTGCGTCAGGTGGCGAGCAACGGCCAACCGATTCTGCTGGACATGATGGACACGGCGAAGGACCCGCTGGTGGTCATGCGCCTGCCGATCCATGACGACGGCGGCGCGGTGATCGGCGCCATCGGCTTCGCACTGTTCGATGAGCTACAGGCCCTGTCGCCGCTGCTCAAGCGCTATTCGAGCATGCAGCAGGAGCTTGCCTCGACCCGCTCGCTGCTGCGCGCCCGGCAAGCTAAATACACCTTTACCCACTTTATCGGCACCAGCGCCGCCAGCCTGGAAGTCAAACGCCGCGCCCGTCGCAGTGCCAGTACCGATTCCCCGGTGTTGCTGCTCGGTGAGACCGGCACCGGCAAGGAGCTTCTGGCCCACGCCGTGCACAACAGCTCGCCTCGGGCGCACAAACCCTTCATTAGCATCAACAGCGCGGCGATTCCCGAGGCGTTGCTGGAGGCGGAATTCTTCGGCACGGCCCCGGGCGCGTTTACCGGCGCCGATCGCAAGGGGCGCCACGGCAAATTGCACCTGGCCGAGGGCGGCACGCTGTTTCTCGACGAAATCGGCGACATGCCCCTGCCATTGCAAAGCAAGTTACTGCGGGTGCTGCAGGAGAAAGAATACGAGCCGGTGGGCTCCAACGCGATGATCAAAAGCGATGTGCGCGTGATCGCCGCGACCTCCACCGACCTTGAAGCGGCGATCAAGCGCGGCGAGTTTCGCGCCGACCTGTATTACCGGCTGAGCGTACTGCCCATAAAAGTGCCACCGTTGCGCGAACGTCTGGATGACATCCCAGCGCTGGCCGAGGCGATCCTTGAGGACCTTCATAGCCATCACGAACTGGCCCCCGCGGCCTTGGTGGCCCTCGCGCAGCACGCCTGGCCCGGCAATATCCGCGAGCTGCGCAACGTGCTCGAACGTGCCGCGCTGCTCAGCGACGATCTGCAGCTCAGCCCCGGCGACATCCGCGCCGCCATCGGCACGCTGGTGCCGGTCGCCAGCCCGCCGGTGGCAGCGTGGTCCGCATCCAATGACCAGACCTACAGCGAGGCGCGCCAGCATTTCGACCGGGAGCTGATTCAGGCAAAGCTGGCCCAGTGCGCGGGGAACGTGGTGCTCGCGGCACGGCAGCTAGGGTTGGGCCGTTCGACGCTGTACAAGAAGATGGCCGCGCTGGGCATCGCCGAGTCTCAATAAAGAGACTGGCTGTCTACCTTCCGGGATAACGGGCACCGGTTCCCGCAACAGAGCGGCTGCCACCCCGACACGATCGCTTTGGCGGTCCCCGTTCCGACCTTAACCGTCCCATTATCGGGACGCACATGATTGCCCCAATCGCCATTTTTAGATAAATCCAATAAAAATCAGCTAGTTAGCGCTCTGGCATGAATGTAGCTATACCTCCTGTGGCGCGGCCTCGCCGCACCCAAAACAAAAACAACAGGAGACACTCCATGAGTGTGATCATCGCTTTAGCGGCGCTTACGCTGCTGATGCTGGCTGCCTACCGGGGTTACAGCGTCATCCTCTTTGCCCCCATCGCGGCCCTCGGCGCCGTACTGCTCACCGACCCGTCAGCCGTGGCCCCCGCCTTCACCGGCGTGTTCATGGACAAGATGGTCGGCTTCGTCAAACTCTACTTTCCGGTGTTTCTGCTCGGTGCCGTGTTCGGCAAGCTCATCGAGCTGTCGGGCTTTTCGCGCTCCATCGTGGCGGCTGCCATTCGCATGCTCGGCACCCGCCAGGCGATGCTGGTGATCGTGCTGGTCTGCGCGCTGCTGACCTACGGCGGCGTGTCGCTGTTCGTCGTGGTGTTTGCGGTGTACCCGTTCGCCGCCGAGATGTTCCGCCAGAGCAACATTCCCAAACGGCTGATTCCGGCGACCATCGCCCTGGGTGCGTTTTCGTTCACCATGGACGCCCTGCCCGGCACGCCGCAAATCCAGAACATCATCCCCTCGACCTTTTTCAACACCACGGCGTGGGCGGCGCCGTGGCTGGGGCTGATTGGCACGGCGTTCGTGTTCAGCGTCGGCATGCTGTTTCTGCAGCGCCAGCGCAACAAGGCCCAGCGTGCCGGCGAAGGCTACGGCACCGAGCTGCGCAACGAGCCGGACACCCCGGCCGATATCGCGCTGCCCAACCCGTGGATCGCGCTGGCGCCGCTGTTGCTGGTCGGGATCATGAACCTGCTGTTTACCCAGTGGATTCCCCAGTGGTACGGCAAGACTCACACCCTGGCGCTGCCGGGCATGGCCACGCCTGTGCAGACCGACATCGCCAAGATCACCGCGATCTGGGCCGTGGAAGCGGCGTTGCTGGTGGGCATTGTGTTTGTGCTGCTGTTCGCCTTCAGGACGGTGAAATCCAAGCTGGCCGAGGGGAGCAAGGGTGCAGTCAGTGGCGCACTGCTGGCGGCGATGAACACGGCGTCGGAATACGGTTTTGGCGCTGTGATTGCTTCGTTGCCCGGATTCCTCGTGCTGGCCGACGGACTGAAGAGCATTCCCAATCCGCTGGTCAACGAAGCGATTACCGTGACGCTGCTGGCCGGGATCACCGGGTCGGCGTCCGGAGGCATGAGCATTGCCCTGGCGGCGATGTCCGACAGCTTTATCGCGGCGGCCCATGCGGCGAACATTCCGCTGGAGGTGTTGCACCGCGTCGCGGCCATGGCCAGCGGCGGCATGGACACCCTGCCGCACAACGGCGCGGTCATCACCCTGCTGGCGGTCACCGGCCTGACCCACCGCGAGGCCTACAAGGACATCTTCGGCATCACGATTATCAAGACGCTGGCAGTGTTCGTGGTGATCGGCGTTTTCTATGCAACCGGCATCGTATGAGGAATTGAACATGAGTCTGCAAGGCAAAACCGCACTGGTCACCGGCTCTACCAGCGGCATCGGCCTGGGCATCGCGCTGACGCTGGCCAAGGCCGGCGCACATCTGGTGCTCAACGGCTTCGGCGATGCGTCGGCGGTGATCGAGCAGGTCAAGCAGTACGGCAGTAAGGTCGGCCACCACCCGGCGGACGTCAGCGATGTCGCGCAGATCGCCGACATGATCGCCTACGCCGAGCGCGAATTCGGCGGCGTCGACATTCTGGTCAACAACGCGGGCATTCAGCACGTCGACGCGGTGGAGGATTTCCCCGTCGAGAGCTGGGACAAGATTATCGCCATCAACCTGTCGTCGGTCTTTCACAGCACACGGTTGTGCCTGCCAGGCATGCGTGCCAAGGGTTGGGGTCGGATCGTGAACATTGCCTCGGTGCATGGCCTGGTGGGTTCGACGGGCAAGGCGGCGTATGTGGCGGCCAAGCACGGCGTCATTGGCTTGACCAAGGTGGTCGGGCTGGAAACCGCGGCAAGCAATGTCACCTGCAACGCCATCTGCCCGGGCTGGGTGCTGACGCCGCTGGTGCAGAAGCAGATCGACGATCGCGCCGCGCAGACCGGCGATGTGGAAAAGGCCAAGCATGACTTGCTGGCGGAAAAGCAGCCATCGCTGGAATTCGTGACGCCTTCGCAGTTGGGGGAACTGACGTTGTTTCTGTGCAGTGAGGCCGGGGCGCAGGTGCGTGGCGCGGCGTGGAATATCGATGGCGGGTGGCTGGCGCGATAAGGGCGGCAAGCCCTGTAGGACCGGCTTTAGCCGGGAAGACGTCGGTCGCTACACCTCAAATGTGTGGTGTTCATACCGGCCTCTTCCCGGCTGAAGCCGGTCCTACAAGGGAAAGCGTCAGTGATGACACCGCACGATCATCACTGAGGAAACCTCAATTCCCCGGCTCGTCCCGCTCGTCCACCAGCCCCCAATCCTTCACATTCACCTGCGCGGCAGGCTGGGGCGCACGGGGGGCGCTGGCGATGGTCGATGGCCCGTCCTCACTGTGCAGTTTCAACCGCAGTCGCACGTTGTTGGCCGAATCCGCGTTCTTCAGGGCTTCGTCTTCAGTGATTGCGCCCTCCACCGCCAGGTCATACAGCGCGTTGTCGAAGGTCTGCATGCCGAGGTTGGTGGACTTCTCCATGATGCCCTTAAGCTCGGTCAACTCGTTGCGGTGGATCAGGTCGCGAATCGTCGGCGTGCCCAGCATCACCTCCACCGCAGCACGGCGTTTGCCGTCAGTGGTCTTGACCAACCGCTGGGAGACGAACGCCTTGAGGTTGTTGCCCAGGTCATGGAGCAACTGCGGCCGGCGCTCTTCGGGGAAGAAGTTGATGATGCGGTCCAGCGCCTGGTTGGCGTTGTTGGCGTGCAGCGTCGAGATGGCCAGGTGGCCGGTGTCGGCAAAGGCCAGCGCGTGCTCCATGGTTTCGCGGTCGCGGATCTCGCCGATCAGGATCACGTCCGGCGCCTGACGCAGGGTGTTCTTCAGCGCCGCATGGAAGCTGCGCGTGTCGACGCCCACTTCCCGCTGATTGATGATCGAGCGCTTGTGTTTGTGGATGAACTCCACCGGGTCTTCGATGGTAATGATGTGGCCGCTGGCGTGACGGTTGCGGTGGTCGATCAGTGCGGCCAGCGAGGTCGATTTACCCGAACCGGTGGCGCCGACGAACAGCACCAGGCCGTGCTTTTCCATGATCACATCGAGCAGGACCGGCGGCAGGTGCAGGTCTTCGAATTTGGGGATGTCGAGCTTGATGTTGCGCGCCACGATTGACACTTCGTTGCGCTGCTTGAAGATGTTGATTCGGAATCGCCCGACACCGGACAGGGAAAACGCCAGGTTCATTTCCAGGTCGCGTTCGAAATCCACGCGCTGTTCGGCGTCCATGATGCCGTTGGCAATCACCGCGACGTCACCGGGCTTGAACGCTTCGGTGCCCAGCGGCTTGAGCACGCCATTGAACTTGGCGCAGGGGGGCGCGCCGGTGGACAGGTAAAGGTCCGATCCATCCTGGGTGGCAAGCACCTTCAACAACGCCGGAAAATCCATAAGGCAACACCGCACATGAGGTTTGAGGAGACTGCAGGCCTACAGGTTGTGGACCTTCGACCGGTTTTAACGTTCGGGCTGTTTGCTGGCCGGGGCAAGGCCCTTGAACAGCCGGGTCAGGGCCGTGTGAAGAGCCGGGTCAGGCCTGTCTCAGCGCCGAGCCACACGTTCGTCCGGTCAAGGTGTGGGAAATTACCCGAAATCGCGCAGCAAAGGCATAATGCGCGGCTTTTTTATCGAGACGTCCGGTACCCCATGAAAGCCCAAGCCCGCCACATTCTGGTCAAGACCGCTGAAGAAGCCGAGCAACTGAAGCAGCGCATTGCCAAGGGCGAAGCGTTTGACGTGCTGGCGAAGAAGTATTCGACGTGCCCGAGCGGCAAGCGCGGCGGGGATCTGGGTGAAGTGCGACCGGGCCAGATGGTCGGCGCGATTGACCAGGTGATTTTCAAAAAACCGTTGCGGACCGTGCATGGTCCGGTCAAAAGCAAATTCGGGTATCACCTGGTGCAGGTGTTTTATCGGGATTGAGGGTTGGGGCCGGAATGTGTAGTGGTCGTTCTGGCCCCCTTGCCTTAGCAGGACTGGCTTTAGCCGGGAACAGGCCGGATTGAGCACCTTCGATTTTGCGGTGTGTCGCCTGGCCCCTTCCCGGCTGAAGCCGGTCCTACAGGGTGTGCGCGGCCCCACGCAGGGTTCTCGGCCCTGCCTCAAATCGGCATCACGCTTCTCGGGATCAACGCCCCCGGGTGCTGAATCACCAGGCTTGCCAACTGATGCCCGGCGTTGGCCGCATCTTTCGGACCGCCGCCGCGCAAACGCCGAGCCAGATAGGCCGCGCTGAAGGAATCCCCCGCCGCCGTGGTATCGATGACTTTCTGCACGGCGTGCGCAGGCACTTCGTAACGCCGGTCGTCGACGCTCACGAGACAGCTCTGCGCCCCGCGCTTGACCACCACTTCGCTGACACCCAGGTCGCGGTAGGTCTGCAAAATTTCCTCGCCGTCGGCGTAATCGAACAGCGCCTGCTCGTCCTCCTCGGTCAGCAGAGCCAGATCCACTTCGTGCATGACCGCGCGATACGCCTGCCGCGCTTGCTCGACACTGCGCCACAGGCGCGGGCGGTAGTTGTTGTCGAACACCACCCGCGCGCCACGGTCCCGGGCATCGCCGAGGGTCGACAGCAGCCGCGCCCGGCCCGTCTCCCCCAGCACCGCCAGGGTGATGCCGCTGAAATACAGCACGTCGTAATCCGGCAGCGCGGCCAGCACCGGCTCCGCCGCCGGCGTGGTGAAGCATTCGCGCACTGCCGCCTCGTTGCGCCAGTACAGGAAACGCCGCTCGCCGTTGGCGTCGGTTTGAATGCAATACAGCCCCGGCAGCCGCCCCGGCAGACGCTGGACCCGACTCAGGCCAATGCCCTCCTCCGTCCAGACCTGGCACATGGCGTCGCTGAAACTGTCATCGCCCAGCGCCGTGACGTAATCCACCTGCGCCGCCGAACCCAGCAGCCGCGACAGGTACACCGCCGTATTCAGCGTGTCGCCGCCGAAGCTCTGCTTGAGCGTGCCGTTGGCGTGCTGTTGCAACTCGATCATGCATTCGCCGATCAGGGCAACGCGCGGGTAGCTGTGACTGACCATTTCACTCATTGCAGACTCCTGTCAGAAGCAGGTATCGAAGGATTCGATGACGCGCAGGTCATCGCCGACCAGGCACCCCGTGCGCCATTTGTCGAAGGTCAGGCACGGGTGCGAGGTGCCGAACGAAACGATATCGCCGACCTTCAACTCGCAGCCCGGCGCGACGGTCATGAACGCATGCTGATCCATCACCGCCGTGACGGTGCAGGCGCTGACGTCCTCGCCAGTCGCCGGCACCGCCCCTGGCGCATATCGCTTGATCGGGTTGGGCATGCCGGCGTCGAACGCCACGTCGCGCTTGCCCATGGCAATCACCGCAAAACCTGGCTCAGGCATCGACTGCACATGGGCCCAGACTTCCATCGCCGGCCGTAAGCCTTCGCTCAGGTCGTGGCGTCGGTCGAGCACGCAGCACTGCGCGTCTTTGTAGATGCCGTGGTCGTGGACCACGTAACTGCCGGGGCGCAGCACGCTGAGGAAACGCTCGCGCACCTGTTGCTTGTCGAATTCCTCGGCGATCAGGTCGTACCAGGCCGAACCCGAGGCAGTGACGATCGGGCGATCGAGGGCAAACGCGCCCTTGTCCTGCAGGGTCACGGCCAGCCGCACCAGCGATGTGGCGAACGCGCGAATGCCGCTCACCGCCTGGTCGCCATGGATCACGCCTTCGTAGCCCTCGATGCCGGTCAGCTTCAACGCCGGTTGCGCCGCAATGGCGTCGGCCAGGGCCATGACCTCGGCTTCGCTGCGGCAGCCGCAACGCCCACCGACCACGCCGTACTCGATCATCACATTGAGGGTCAGGCCCTTGGCGGCGAAGAACTCGCCCAGCGCCTTGACGTTGTCCGGGTGGTCGACCATGCAGTGAAAGTCGAACATCCAGTCCGTGAGCATCTCGGCGATGATCGCCATGTTCGGCGCGCCGACCAACTGGTTAGCCATCAGCACCCGACGCACGCCGTGGGCATAGGCCGCGCGGGTCTGCACCGCCGTGGCGAGGGTCATGCCCCAGGCGCCGTGCTGCAACTGCCGCAGAAACAGCGCCGGCACCATGCTGGTCTTGCCGTGGGGCGCCAGTTCAGCGCCACTGTCGCTGACGAACTTCTGCATCCAGCGCAGGTTGTGCTCCAGCGCCGTGTCGTGGATGACCAACGCGGGCAGGCTGACGTCCCGCACCAGGTGGTCGCCGGGTTGCGTGGCGCCTTTTTCAATCGCGGCAATGCTCATCTCTGTTCTCCTGAATTTTTTGTTCGTGTGTGCGGCGACGCTATTCGATGACGCGCCGGGCCAGGCCGTTGGCGCTGTCGATCAACACGCGCCGGTAATGATCGTAGTGGGCCGTGGCGTCGGCCCGCGGGGCGACGATGCACAGGGTCGCGATGCAGATGCCCTGTTTGTCCCGCACGGGTGCGGCGAAGCAATGGGTGAAGGTGTCGGCGATGCTGTCGAAGGAAAAGAAGCCGTCGTCGTGGGCCTTGCGGATCTCGGCCAAGAACGTCTCGATGGGCAGGCGTTTGCCGTCCGGAAGGATGAAATCCTCGTCGTCGATCAGGTCGACGATCGCCTGATCCGTGAGGTGCCCGAGCAACAGACGGCCCGACGCGGTCCACGGGATCGGCGCGTCCTCGCCGATGTCCGACGAAATACGGAAATGCCGCGCGCCCTCTTTCATCAAGGCGACGGTGTATTTGCGGCCGTTTAGCAGGCACATCTGCGCGGTTTCCCGGGTCTGCTCGACGATTTCACCCAGGCTGACCTCGGCCTCGCGGGTGAAGTCGAAATGACGCAGATGCGCCTGCCCGAGGAAATACAACTGCCGCCCCAGGTAGACGTGGCCGTCCTTGCCGACGGTCTCGAGGATCCTTCGTTCCAGCAGCGAACTGACCAATTCGTACACCGTCGATTTCGGGCTGCCGATGCCGCTGGCGATCTCGTTCGGCCGCATCGGCGTGCCGGTTTCCTTGAGGAAATCGAGAATATCGAACGCTCGGTCTAAACCACGGGCCCGGCGTTTGATGTCTTCGGTCATGAGAGCAGCTCCAAGCTAGGCGGCGCCGATGCAAAAAGCGTCTTCAGCCATTGAAATTGGGTAGGCAGTTGAGCTGCAAGCTTCAAGCTAAAGGCGGCAACCGTTGGATCACCGCTGTATCGACTTGCAGCTTGTAGCTTGCCGCTCACAGCTCGCCTCACTTCTGTTTATAGGCAATGCAATCGATCTCGACCTTGCAGTCGACCATCATGCTGGCCTGCACGCAGGCGCGGGCCGGGGCGTGTTCCGGGGAGAAGTACTCGCCGAAGACCTTGTTGAAGCTCCAGAAATCACGCGGGTCTTCCAGCCACACGCCGACACGCACCACGTCTTCCAGGCCGTAACCGGCCTCGGTCAGGATCGCCACCAGGTTCTGCAGGGTCTTGTGGGTTTGCTCGACGATCCCGCCGTTGATGATCTCACCGTTTTCGGCCGGCACCTGACCCGACACATGCAGCCAGCCATCGGCTTCGACGGCGCGGGCGAATGGACGTGGCTGGCCGCCACCTGCGGTACTGCCGGCGCCGTAACGAGTAATGCTCATGAAAATCTCCTTTGAGTGAGCGTCTTAAAAACGAATGTTCTTGAGGAATTCAGCCAGACGCGCTGACTTGGGTTGTTCGAATAATGCCTTGGGCGGGCCCTGCTCTTCGATGCGGCCCTGATTCATGAACACGATCTGATCGGACACCTCGTAGGCGAAGCGCATCTCGTGGGTCACCAGCAGCATGGTCATGCCCTCTTCGGCCAGGCCCTTGATCACGCTGAGCACCTCACCGACCAACTCCGGGTCCAGCGCTGAGGTGACTTCATCGAACAGCATCAGGCTCGGGTTCATGGCAATGGCCCGGGCAATCGCCACGCGCTGCTGCTGACCGCCGGAGAGCTGGCCGGGAAAGTGATTGCGCCGCTCCAGCAGGCCAACGCGGTCCAGCCATTTTTCGGCCAGGGCGATGGCTTGGTCCTTGGGCAGCTTCTTCACTTTGAGCAAGCCGAGGGTGACGTTCTGCAGCGCGGTCAGGTGCGGAAACAGGTTGAACTGCTGAAACGCCATCCCGGTCATCGCGCGGTGCCGGGCGATGAGCTTTTCCGGGTGGCGCACGCGCTTGCCACTGACGTCGCTGTAGCCGATGTCCTGACCTTCGAGACGAATGTGCCCGCCCTGAAACTCTTCCAGCAGATTGACGCAACGCAGCAACGTGGTCTTTCCCGAGCCGCTGGACCCGATCAGCGTGACCACGTTGCCCTTGTTCATCTTCAGGTCGACGCCCTTGAGCACTTCGACCGGGCCATAGGATTTGTGCAGCCCTTCGATGCTCAACAGAGCCGGGGCGGCAGTCGCGGTGTGAGTCTGTGTCATGGCAAGGCCACCCGTTTTTCGATTTGCCGCCCGAGAAGCTCGATGGCGTAGTTGATGACAAAGAAGAGAAACCCCGCGAACAGGTAAAACTCAAGGGTCATGAAATTGCGCGCGATGACCTGCTGGGTGCTGAGCAGCAGCTCGGCCACGCCGATCACCGAGAGCAGGGTCGAGGCCTTGACGATCTCCGTCGACGAATTGACCCAGGTCGGCAAGATCTGCCGCAATGCCTGGGGCAGCAACACATAGCTGAGGGACTGGGGGAACGTCAGGCCGATGGCCTTGCCGGCTTCCAGCTGCCCGCGCGGGATGGCCTGCAAGGCACCGCGCACGATCTCGGCGACGTGGGAGCCGCAAAACAGCGTCAACCCCAGCGCACCGGCCTGAAACGCGCCGATCTGCCAGCCCAACGCTGGCGCCATGTAAAAGCAGGCCAGCACCAGCACAAACACGGGCGTGCCGCGAATCAGATCCACGTAGGCGCGAAACGGGAGGCGCGCCCACCATTTGCCGTAGGTCAGGATCAGCCCGGCAAATACGCCGATCACCGTCCCGAACACGATCGCCAGGCCCGCGCACTGGACACTGGTGAGAAACCCGGCCCACAGCGCTTCCCGCGCGACCCACAATTCATGCAACCAACTGGGTTGTTCGTACATGGTCCGGGCCTCCTAGCGGCGAATCGCCAGACGCTGCTCGAGGTAGCGCAGCAGCATGGCAATGAGGTAACAGGCCGCGACGTACAGCGCCGTGGTCACCAGCCAGGTTTCAATCACCCGGTAGCTCTCGACGTTGATCTTGCGCGCGTAATAGGTCAGTTCCGGCACCGCGATGGCAGCGGCCAGCGACGTGTCCTTGAACAGCGAAATGAAGTTGTTCGACAGCGCCGGCAGCACGTTGCGCAACATCACCGGGACGACGATGTACGCGCGCACCTGCCATTCGCCGAGGCCGATCGCCAGGCCCGCTTCGCGCTGGCCCTTGTGGATGCTCAGCAGGCCAGCGCGGAACACTTCGGTCAGATAGGCCCCGGCATACAGCGACAGGGTGACGATGAACGACGGGATCTTGTCCAGACGAATGCCCAGGCTGGGCATGGCAAAGTAAATCAACAGGATCAGCACCAGAATCGGCGTGTTGCGCACCACGGTCACGTAAATTGACGCGACGATCCGCAGGGCGCGGTAGCGGGACAGCATCGCGAATGCTGCCAGCATGCCGATGACGCAACCGATGGCGATGGAAATCAGGGCCAGTTCCAGGCCGAGCCCCAGCCCCGCCAGCAGACTGGGGAAATCCCGCCAGACCGCTGCAAAATTCAGCTGATAATTCATGGTCAGCAGTACCTGGGGCGGGACGGCATCGCGGCCGTCCCCGCCCCCTTCAGTGGGCGACGCGAGCGGCGCGGGTTATTTGTATTCCATCGGGAAACCGATCGCCGGGGTCGGCAGGTCCACGCCGAACCACTTCTTGAACGACTCGGCGTACATCGGGAATTCAACGCCGGTCATGGCTTCATGCAGGGCGGTGTTGGCGAAGTTCAGCCAGTCCTGATCGCCACGTTTGACGGCGCACGCGTAGGTTTGCGGGCTCCAGGCGAACGCGGGCGAACGATAGCGACCGGGGTTCTGCACCATCAGGTATTTCACCGACGACTGATCGGTGGCCGCCGCATCGGCGCGACCGGAGTTGATGGCCTGGTACATCAGGTCGACGCTGTCGTACTGGTCGACCTTCGCCTTGGGCAGCGCCTGATGCACCAGCTCTTCGGCGTAGACGTTCTGCAGCACGGCAACGGTGACGCCATCACCCGCGCCTTTCAGGTCGTCGATTTCCTTGTACTTGCTGTTGGTCGGCAGCAGCAGCGCCACGCCTTCGCGGTAATAAGGCAGCGTGAACGCCACCTGCTGGGCGCGGCTGGCAGTCACCGTGATGAACTGGCAGCTCATGTCGACTTTATCCGTCAGCAGGTTCGGAATCCGCGCGTCGGAGGACTGCACGACAAACTCGACCTTGCTCGGATCATTAAACAAGCCCTTGGCGACGATGCGCGCGATGTCGATATCAAAACCCTGCAACTTGCCGTCCGCACCCTGAAAGTGCCAAGGGGCATTGGTGCTCCCGGTACCCACGATGAGATGGCCGCGCTGCAGGACGTTGTCCAGCTTGCTGTCGGCGGCATATGCCGTCGTTGCCAACGTTGCTGCCGTTATCAGGGCCAATGCAAAAGCTTTCAAAGAAAGGGATCCGCGCCGCATGAGAGAAACTCCGCCGGTTGTATTTATTCCGCTATAGCGGAACCTTGTGTGCCACAACGGAATAGACAGCAGAAAGTGTGCCACAGAGTCAGGCGGTAAAAGAAGCGGCGAGAATCACCGGTGTTTTCAATCACATGGGTTGAAATCCAGGTGCGTGCAGGTCGAAACGCCACGCGGGCTGACCAGACTCCGCGCTACGGATCACCCCACACAGTGCGCACAGGGCCCCATCGGCGTGCACTCCGCGCCAATAACGCGCATCACGGTTTGCGTGCCAAGACCGTTCATCGCGCCAAGGGCACGATCCGCCCGCCAAAGAACCCAATCAGCGCGTTGGTTAAGTAGTGGCATTTTGGTTCATGTTGGCACCCCGCCCATCAGGCTGAACAAGACACCGTCTGGCTGGTTATCCCGACACACCCCTCAATCGAGCTATGGTTTTCTTAATACCGGCCGATTCAGGAGGATGAAGGGAACATTGGCACCGTTACTGCTTCAAACGTCTTTATGAAGCTTTTATGACAGCCGCGTGAATACCCAGGGACGGCGGCATTTTTACGGGTTGTACGGTGGAGGAACCCCCAATGAAACAGCGAGCCACAGTCATCTGCCGCAGGGACAACCAGATCCTTTACGTGCGCAAATCCAACGCCCGGTGGAACCTTCCCGGCGGCAAAGTCGAAGCCGATGAATCGCCTGCGCAGGCCGCTGCGCGCGAATTACGTGAAGAGACCGGTCTGATCCTGGAAGACCTGGCGTACATCACTCGCTATGAGGGCGGTGCCGTGTTGCATCACGTGTTCGAAGTGTCGGTGACGATGATCGCCACCCCTGCCCCCCACAACGAAATTGCCGACTGCAAGTGGTTCACCAGCAAAGAGCTGGGCGACCAGAAAGTCAGCCCAGCGGCGAAGTCCATCGTGAAGGCTTTTCTGACCAACGCCATTTATTAAGTGTTGTTGAGAGGCGTTCACAGGTTTTTCACATCGGGGGCGATACTCTTCACTTGCTCCTCCAAGACTGACTTTAAGCCCGCACCCCCCATCGCGGGCTTTTTCTTGCCCAAAATTCCTCCCGCCCCCCTCCTTTTCTCCCTGCCTGATCTATAAACATTCTGACGACCGGGCTTAATTTCGGCATCCGAACGCCGACAGTTAAGTGAGCATATCCAAGGAGCGGCAGATGTTTAATTCCAAAATCAAAAAGCAAATGTCCACTCTGAGCTCGGAGCTGGTCGCGCTGAAAAATTTTCACGACGCCCTCATGCAGCAAATGCTGTCGCTGACCGTGGATGCCGACCTGCGCATCACGGACGCAAACAGCAAATTCTGCGCAGCCATCGGTTACTCCCATGACGAGCTGGTTGGCCAGCCCATGGCGGCGTTCATTCCGACCTACGTCGCAACCATGCCGTGCTTCCGCGACTTCAAATTAGCGGCCGTCAACGGCACTGCGGTCACTGACGACTACCGCTTCATCAGCAAAGGCGGTTCGCTGATCTGGATTCACGCCACGTGGTCGCCGCTGAAGGATGATCAGGGCCGTGTGGCCGCCCTCAAATGTCTGGCCACCAACGTCACCGCCGAAGTCAACAAGGCCCGGGAAAACGAGTCGTTCATCAACGCCCTGCTGCGCTCGACAGCGGTCATCGAATTCGACCTCGGCGGCCACGTGCTGAAGGCTAACCAGTCCTTCCTCCAGGAAATGGGCTACAGCCAGGATCAGATTCTCGGCAAGCACCACAGCCTGTTCTGTGACCCGAAATTCGCCGCCACCGAAGACTACAAAGCGTTCTGGAAACGCCTGAACAACGGCGACTTCGTGGCCGACCGGTTCAAACGCATCAACAGCCGTGGCGAGGACGTGTGGCTGGAAGCGACCTACAACCCGGTCCACGACACCCAGGGCAAGCTTTACAAGGTGGTGAAATTCGCCACTGTCATTACCGATCAGGTACGTCGCGAAGCCGAAATCAGCGTCGCGGCCGGCACGGCCTTCGAGATCTCCCAGCGCACCGACGTCTCGGCGCAGCGCGGGGCAGCGGTGATCAACAACACCGTGGAAACCATGAACGGCATCGCCGACCAGATGCTCTCTGCCTCCCATGGCATGGAAGCGCTGGGCAAGCAGTCGTTGCTGATCAGCACCATCGTGCAAACCATCGGCGGCATCGCCCAACAGACCAACTTGCTCGCCCTCAACGCCGCCATCGAAGCCGCCCGTGCCGGCGAACAGGGCCGGGGGTTCGCCGTGGTGGCCGATGAAGTGCGTCAGCTGGCC
Source organism: Pseudomonas sp. W5-36 (assembly GCF_046540455.1). NCBI lineage: Bacteria > Pseudomonadati > Pseudomonadota > Gammaproteobacteria > Pseudomonadales > Pseudomonadaceae > Pseudomonas > Pseudomonas sp. W5-36. The sequence goes on from NZ_JAXCIQ010000015.1 coordinate 75,908, forward strand.
GGACGCACCAGCACGGCGACCGAAGAGATTGTCGCGGTGGTGCAGCAGAACCAGAAACTGGTGGATGATGTGGTCAAGGACATGGGCAGCACCCGCGCCCAGGCGGAGCAAGGCCTGTCGCTGGCCAACCAGGCCGGCAGCGTGATCGTTGAGATCCAGGAAGGCGCGCGTCAGGTGGTGGGTGCCGTCCAGCGGTTCAACCACCAGCTCTGACAGCGGCCGCACCCGCCTTTAACTCGGGGTCCCCCATGACAAATGGTCGCAGCGCGCCGAGCGGGAGATACGCTTGCCCTACAAAATGCTAATCTGCGCCACATATGTGGCCCCATCCGGGTATGCCACCCCACGTTGACATGGAGCCGACAATGGCTTTGGATTCCCTGCTCTGCCCGGATTTGCTGACCATCGCAGAGCGTTCGGCGATCGCCGAGGTTGAAGCGACGACGAATATCCTCAGGCTCGTGACGCGGCTGACCGGCATGCGCTTTGCCGGTATTGCCAAGTTCACCGACTCCGAGTGGGTCGCCTGCGCGGTTTATGACGAGATTCACATCGGCATCCAGGAAGGCGAAGTGCTGGAGCTGGAAACCACGCTGTGCAACGAACTGATCGCAAACCCGAAAGCGCTGATCATCCCCAGCATCAGCCAGAGCGAGCGCTATGCGGGTCGCCCGGTGGTCAAGCAATACGCCATCGAGAGCTACATCGGCGTGCCGATCAGCCTGCCCGACGGCCAGCTGTTCGGCGCCCTGTGCCTGCTCGATTCCAAAGCCAGCACCTTCGAAAGCCCGGACCTCGTCGAAACCCTGGGCCTGTTCTCCCGGCTGATCGGCTGCATCGTGTTCTCCCATTACAGCACGGTGAACAAGGTCAGGACGCAGGTTGAGCACGCTTGATCAGGTGATGCAATTCGGGAGCGGCGTCAGGGCCGCTCACGCTTAGCCACCTTCATCTGGCCACGTCACCTCATCGGTGACGTGGCGTCGTAGTCCCTGAGCGCCAGCGATAGCGTTTACTCACTCGCCGGTAACGGTCTTCACAAGTGCAGAGTGGCCTTTAGGGTTGTCCGCGTTGGTAATCACTGTTACGACTGCGGACTGTGTACCAGAGGCAGCGGCCACGGTAGTCGCGAGCATCGGCTTACCACCCGCACTGAATGAGGCATCGAGCTGACGCAAGCCCAACCCACTGGCTTTAACGATGCTTTTTTCCCCAAGTTTTTTATAGTTTTGGTAATCGGTACTTTGTTGCAGCGCCGTGCCGGTAAGTAGACCGCTCAAGGCGGTTTCGTCGTTGTCGGAATCGACGGCGGTCGCAAGGGGAACCTGCCCGGTGATCAGCACGCTTTTTTCTGCTTTGTTGAGGTAGTTGGCGCCGGTCATGCCCATGGCAGTCGCTCTAGGGTCGATTGGCGTAGGATCTTTTACAAACCCCGCCGGTACGTTGACTGAAAGTTTGCCCCCTAACATCGAGACCTGCTGGGCGGTGTAACTGCTCTGCGCCTCGGGCGGTGAGGCCGCCAGAGCGGCCGTGACGCCAACGGTCATTGACACGGCCAGGCTTAATGTGAGATTCAGCGCGGCTTTTTTTAGCGATCGGTTCGTCACGGCAGGCAAATTCCATTTATTCAACATAGTCGATTCCAGAAATGATCACAGGGAGATTCAGGAGACTCTAGCCAATACAGAGCCCAGCGTAGAGCCACCTTCACGCATTCAGCTGACAGGTCCTTCAGACATTTGTTCCAGAGTCCGCCATACAACTGTCGTCATAGTTATGCGACACTACGCGCAATGTCTGGAACGAATCCCTCCTTTATCGCCCAACAGCTCGGACGCCCCGTCAAGATGCTGCTCTCGACATATGCGCGCTGGCTCAGCTCCAGCCGCGACTGGGGGGAAATGGAAAAACTCAGAAATGCCCCAGGATTGGCCCAAGGCCACATCCAGCAACCCGCAACCCATTGATAGGTAAGGTAATTGATTTCCACAGCTAACATCACCATGCAGTTTGGCGCCAAGCCGCTGTTCGAGAACGTTTCGGTCAAATTCGGCGGTGGCAACCGCTATGGCCTCATCGGCGCCAATGGCTGTGGCAAGTCCACCTTCATGAAGATCCTCGGCGGCGATCTGGAGCCGTCCGGCGGCCAGGTGATGCTCGAGCCGAACGTGCGCCTGGGTAAATTGCGTCAGGACCAGTTCGCCTACGAAGACTTCTCTGTCATCGACACCGTGATCATGGGTCACGAAGAGCTGTGGAAGGTCAAGGCTGAGCGCGATCGCATCTATTCGCTGCCGGAAATGACCGAAGAAGACGGCATGGCCGTGGCCGAGCTGGAAACCGAATTTGCTGAAATGGACGGCTACACCGCCGAATCCCGCGCCGGCGAGCTGTTGCTCGGTCTGGGCATCGGCATAGAGCAGCACTTCGGCCCGATGAGCGAGGTCTCCCCTGGCTGGAAACTGCGCGTATTGCTGGCCCAGGCGCTGTTCTCCGACCCCGAAGTGCTGTTGCTCGACGAACCAACCAACCACCTGGACATCAACACGATTCGCTGGCTGGAAAACATCCTGACCCAGCGCTCCAGCCTGATGATCATCATTTCTCACGACCGTCACTTCCTCAACAGCGTGTGCACCCACATGGCTGACCTGGATTACGGCGAGCTGCGTCTGTTCCCGGGCAACTACGACGAGTACATGACCGTGGCGACCCAGTCCCGCGAGCAGTTGTTGTCGGACAACGCCAAGAAGAAAGCCCAGATTTCCGAGCTGCAGTCGTTCGTCAGCCGCTTCTCGGCCAACGCCTCGAAAGCCAAGCAGGCCACCTCCCGTGCCAAGGCGATCGACAAGATCCAGCTGGCCGAGGTCAAGCCTTCGAGTCGCGTCAGCCCGTTCATCCGCTTTGATCAGAACAAGAAGCTGCACCGTCAGGCGGTCATCATTGACCAAATGGCCAAAGGCTTCGACGGCAAGCCACTGTTCAAGAACTTCAGCTTCCAGGTTGAAGCCGGCGAGCGCGTTGCGATCATCGGCCCGAACGGGATCGGTAAAACCACCCTGCTGCGCACCTTGGTCAATGAACTGACCCCGGATGCCGGCACGATCAAGTGGACCGATGCGGCAGAGCTGGGTTACTACGCCCAGGACCACGCCCACGACTTCGAAAACGATGTCACCCTGTTCGACTGGATGGGGCAATGGACTCAAGGTGAGCAGGTCATTCGTGGCACCCTGGGCCGGATGCTGTTCTCCAACGACGAGATCCTCAAGTCGGTCAAGGTGATCTCCGGTGGTGAGCAAGGCCGCATGCTGTTCGGCAAGCTGATCCTGCAGAAGCCGAACGTGCTGATCATGGACGAGCCGACCAACCACCTGGACATGGAGTCGATCGAGGCGCTGAACCTGGCGCTGGAGAACTACCCGGGAACGCTGATCTTCGTCAGCCACGACCGCGAGTTCGTATCGTCCCTGGCCACCCGCATCATCGAGTTGAGCCCAAGTGGCGTGACCGACTTCAGCGGCACCTACGACGATTACCTGCGCAGCCAGGGCGTCGCGTTCTGATCAGGGCAATCCGCTGACAGAGTGAAGCTGAAACCAGGGAGCCCCGTCCACCGTGACGGGGCTTTTTTGTGACAGTGGGACCGGCGTTGGCCGGGAAGACGCCAGGCCAGGCGCCGCCAATCCTGCGGTGTGACCTCCGACGCTTTCCCGGCTAAAGCCGATCCTACGAAGGCAAATGCGAACACTCGTAGGACCGGCTTCAGCCGGGAACGGGCAAGTCCGGCCGCCGTCTGACCCCGGATAAAAACCGTTAGCCAGCTTTCATTTCCCGACCCCACGGGCGATGATGCGGCACTCCCACCGCTCCAGCGAAGAGTCCCCATGTCTGCCGCCCAGCCGCCTGTTTCGCCTGTCAACACGCCTGCCAGCGACGCCAGTTCGATGGCGATCACCCTGCAAATCATCTCCATCGTCGTCTACACCTTCATTGCCTTCCTGTGCATCGGTCTGCCCATCGCGGTGATGCCCGGTTACGTGCACAACCAGCTGGGTTTCAGCGCGGTGGTCGCGGGGCTGGTGATCGGTGCGCAGTACCTGGCGACACTGTTGAGTCGCCCGGTGGCCGGGCGTATCTGCGACACCATCGGCACCAAGCGCGCCATCGTTTACGGGCTGTCCGGCATCGCGTTGAGCGGCGTGCTGACCCTGGCGGCGATCCTCCTGGAGCGTTTCGCAGACGTCAGCCTGACAATCCTGATCATCGCCCGCCTGTTTCTCGGCGCGTCCCAGGGCTTGATCGGCGTGGGCACCATCAGCTGGTGCATCGGCCAGGTCGGCTCGGAGCACACCGCCCGCTCGATTTCCTGGAATGGCATTGCGTCATACGGCGCCATCGCCATTGGCGCTCCCCTTGGCGTGGTGATGGTCGGGGCGCTGGGCTTTGCCAGCCTTGGGTTGGTGCTGTTCGTCCTGGCGGCCGGGGCGTTGCTGTTGATCCGCAACAAAACGGCGATCCCGGTGGTGCGCGGCGAGCGCCTGCCGTTCTTCTCGGTGTTCGGCCGGGTGGCGCCGTTTGGCCTGAGCCTGACCCTGTCCTCCATCGGCTACGGCACGCTGACGACGTTCATCACGTTGTTTTACGTGGCCCGTGGCTGGGAAGGCGCGGCCTGGTGCCTGACGGCGTTCGGCATCTGTTTCATCGTCGCGCGTTTGCTGTTCATCAACGCGATCAACCGCTTTGGCGGCTTTCGCTCGGCGATCGTCTGCATCACCGTGGAAACCCTGGGTCTGTTGCTGCTCTGGCTGGCACCCGACACCACCTTCGCCCTGATCGGCGCAGGGCTGACCGGTTTTGGTCTGTCGCTGGTCTATCCCGCGCTGGGCGTCGAAGCCATCAAGCAGGTGCCCAACAGCAGTCGCGGTGCCGGGCTCAGCGCTTACGCGGTGTTCTTCGACCTGGCGCTGGCCATTGCCGGACCGCTGATGGGTGCCGTGGCGCTGGGCATGGGCTATGGCTGGATTTTCTTTTTCGCTGCAGTGTTGTCGGTGGCGGCGCTGACGCTGGCGGTGGTGCTGTCGCGCAGGACGCCGGTCGATACGCGGGTGTAGAGGACGCGCGGTATAACGGCTTCCCGGCTAAAGCCGGTCCTACAGAGGGAAGCGGCCGGCGATCATGCCACTAAATGGCTGTTGAAATCCCCCGGCTAGAGCCGGTCCCACCTAAAAGCTGAACTGCCGCCTCGCGTCCCGGTCGGAATAGCACATCCCCCGAACAGGAGTGAGGGCGTGACCCACGACCCCTCTGGCTCGAACGCTACCCCTCCGGACCCGGCCACGTTGCGCGAAGTCCACAAACTGCGCGTGCTGACCGTGAACACCCACAAGGGCTTCACCGCACTGAACCGGCGTTTCATCCTGCCGGAATTGCGTGAAGCCGTGCGCAGCACCGGTGCCGATCTGGTGTTTCTCCAGGAAGTCCTCGGCGGGCATGACCGCCATGCCGCCAAGTACGAAGACTGGCCCGACACGCCGCACTACGAATTCCTCGCCGACAGCATGTGGACGGACTTCGCCTATGGCCGCAACGCGGTCTACCCCGACGGTCACCACGGCAACGCGCTGCTGTCCAAATACCCGATCCTCCATTACCGCAATCTGGACATTTCCATCACCGGGCCGGAGCGCCGCGGCCTCTTGCATTGCGTGCTGCAGGTGCCGGGGCATGCGGAAGTCCATGCGATTTGTGTGCACCTCAGCCTGTTGGAGAGCCATCGGCAATTGCAGCTGAACCTGCTCTGCGACCTGCTTGACTCCCTGCCCGAGGACGCCCCGGTGGTCATCGCCGGCGATTTCAACGACTGGCAGCTGCAGGGCAACAAGCGCCTGCAGCGCTGCGGCTACCTCCACGAAGCCTTCGAGCGCAGTCAGGGGCGGTTGGCGAAAACGTACCCCGCGCGCTTTCCGATGCTGCGCCTTGACCGTATCTATTTGCGCAACGCCACCAGCCACCACCCGAAAATCCTCGGCACGCGGCCGTGGACGCATTTGTCCGATCACCTGCCGCTGGCGGCCGAAGTGCATCTGTAATGAGCTACGCCGTCATTTATCCGGATCAATCAGGGGAACCGTGGCGTCGCGATCAAACTGGGAACCCGGGTCTTCGTTACCCGGATCCATATCGGCATCGAGTTCCGTTTCCGGCTCATCGGGCTGATGCCCAGGGTGCGGTGCAAGCGGCGCAGCATCGGGGGACTGAGATTGCATGGCAGTTTCCTCGTTTCGGTAGGTTTGCTGAAGACTCTATTCAATGCGTGGAGCTTAGCAGGCGCCTCAGGTGCAACAAGACCGGTCGACACTATCAAGAACACCTATGGCAATCAGCAGTCAGTAAACAAGCCTCGCCGCTGTCGTCGCGCTGTTCCTTATCGGGCGAAGACGGCGTCATGAGCCGCGCATCCAGACACGCCTCACCGCACAGGAAAAAATCCCCATGAGTCTGCACGACAAGATCATTGGCCGCCTCGGCTTTGGCTCCGCGCCCTTGGGCAATATGTTTCGCACCATTGACGAAGACGAAGCGGCAGCCACCGTTCAGTCCGCCTGGGACCAGGGCATCCGCTATTTCGACACCGCACCCATCTACGGCGCCGGCCTGTCCGAGCAGCGTGTGGGCAAGGCACTGGCGGGCATCCCCCGCGACCAGTACACCTTGAGCACCAAAGTCGGCCGGCTGATTTCCGATGAGATCGACACCGAAACGCGCAGTGGTCCGTTCGCCGAAGGCCTGAAAAACAAGATTGTCACCGACTACTCCGCCGACGCCACGTTGCGTTCCATTGAAGCGAGCCTGATACGGCTGAACACTGACCGACTGGATATCGTGTTTGTCCACGACGTCGCCCAGGACGCCCATGGCGATGCCTGGATCGAGCATTTCAACATCGCTCGCAACGGCGCTTTCCGCGCCCTCAGCCGCCTGCGCGAAGAAGGCGTGATCAAGGCCTGGGGCCTGGGCGTCAACCGCGTCGAGCCGTGCGAACTGACCCTGGACCTGGAAGAAGCCCAGCCCGATGGCTTTCTGCTCGCCGGTCGTTATTCCCTGCTCGACCATGACCAGCCGCTGCAACGGCTGTTCGACAAGGCCCGCCAGCACAACGCCGAGTTCGTCGTCGGCGGGCCTTACAGCTCCGGCGTGTTGGTGGGCGGCAAGCATTTCGAGTACCAGGAAGCGTCCCAGGCGATGCTCGACAAGGTCGCGCACATCCAGGAAATCGCTCGGCAGTATCAGGTCGACATCAAGTCCGCAGCGCTGCAGTTCGTCCTCGCCAACCCCCTGGTGGCAGCGGTGATTCCAGGCGCCAGCCGGCCGTCGCGGATCATCGAAGACGTTACTGCGCTCAACGCACAGGTGCCGGATGGTTTCTGGCAAGCCATGCGCGATCAGGGCTTCATTGCGCTGCAGGCGCCAGTCCCCGGCAAAGACTGATATCGTGCCCAACGACGCCGGGCCAGACGCCCGGCTTTGTTCCCTGCGCGAGATCCGTCCATGCGAATTCTGATCGTCAACGTCAACACCACTGAATCCATGACCGAGACCATCGCCGAGCAGGCCCGCAGCGTGGCCTCGCCCGGCACCGAGATCATTGGCCTGACCCCGCGCTTCGGCGCCGAGTCGGTGGAAGGCAATTTTGAAAGTTACCTGGCGGCCATCGCGGTGATGGACCGGGTCATGTCCTACGAAGGGCCTTATGACGCGGTGATTCAGGCCGGTTACGGCGAGCATGGCCGCGAAGGCTTGCAGGAGCTGCTCGACGTGCCGGTGGTGGACATCACCGAAGCGGCGGCCAGCCTGGCGATGCTGCTGGGGCATAAATACGCGGTGGTCACCACGCTGGACCGCACCGTGCCGCTGATCGAAGACCGCCTGAAGCTGGCCGGGGTGTACGAGCGCTGCGCCTCGGTGCGGGCCAGCGGCATGAGCGTGCTGGAGCTGGAGGAATCGCCGGAGCGTGCGGTCGAGGCCATCGTCGAGCAGGCCATCAAAGCGGTGAACCGGGACAAGGCCGAGGTGATCTGCCTGGGCTGTGGCGGCATGGCCGGGCTGGATCAACTCATCCGCGAACGCGCGGGCGTGCCGGTGGTGGATGGGGTCACCGCAGCGGTGGCACTGGCGGAATCGCTGGTGCGTCTGGGACTGAAGACCTCCAAAGTGCGGACCTACGCCACGCCACGGCCGAAGAAGATCGTCGGTTGGCCGTTTAAGCTCTAAGCCGGTGGTGTTGAGCTCACGCCGATGGCGCTGCAAACACATACCTTGTGGGAGCGAGCTTGCTCGCGAAGACGGCATTCCAGCCGCTGAAGATCAAGTGAATGTACCGCCTCTTCGTGAGCAAGCTCACTCCCACAGGTGTTGCGTCCGTCCAGTTACTGCGAGGTGCCAATACATCTCCGGCACACCACCACCGCATTCGCCTCCACCCGCCGAATCGTTTAGTATCCCCGCCGCCGGTTTCCACTCGGAATTAATAGGGAATCCCGGGCGCATCATCGCGCTTAAACGGAACTGTCCCCGCAACTGTAGGCGCCGAGCCCTGCTTCCTGTTTGCCACTGGGTCACCCCGGGAAGGCCGAAGCATGGCAATGAAGCGCCAGTCAGGAGACCTGCCGGCCAGCATATTCATTCACCGGCGGGGTGTCCGGGGAAGGACTCCCGTTCGTGCGTCGTTTCGCGCACGCTGTGGGCGCCCCCACTTTCAGGGCGCCTGCCGGGATGGACTTTCCAGCGCCTGCTTCGCCAAGCAATCAGGCTTTCTGGAGATCGCTGTTCATGCCGCTGCGCCGCCTCGCCGCCCTGTTCGTCACGCTGACCTTGCCCACCGCCGCGCTCGCGGCGTCGACGGCCTACCCCTTGACCGTGGACAACTGTGGCGAAGCGCTGACGTTCAACCACGCGCCGCAGAAAACCGTGACCATCGGCCAGGCCGCCACCGAAATGCTCTATGCCCTTGGCCTGGGCCCGAAGGTCGTGGGCACGTCACTGTGGTTCAACCCCGTCCTGCCCCAGTACCAAACCCTCAACGACGGCATCGAGCGCCTGGCCGACAATGCGCCGAGCTTCGAATCGGTGATCGGCAAACGCCCGGATTTCGTCCCGGTGCAGTTTGAGTGGATGGTCGGCCCACAGGGCGCGGTCGGCACCCGCGAGCAGTTTCGCGATTTAGGCATTCCCACCTACATCCTGCCCTCCGATTGCGAGGGCAAGAACAACCGGGTCGGCGCCGACGGCACGCGCCTCGAAGCCTTCCGCATCGAAACGCTGTACAAAAGCCTCGGTCAGCTGGCGCAGATCTTCGATGTGCAAGACCGTGGCGAGCACCTGATCGCGGATTATCAGGGGCGGCTGGCCAAAGCTGTGGCGCAGGCAAAAGCCCATGCCAACCCACCCGTCTCGGCGGTGTTCTGGTTTTCCAGCCCTGACATCAACGTCGATCCGTACGTGGCCGGGCGCAAGGGCATTCCCAACTTCATGCTCGACACCCTCGGCATGCGCAACGTCATCGAATCCGATGAGGAATGGCCGACAGTGGGCTGGGAAACCATCGCCAAGGCCAACCCGACCGTGCTGGTCATCGCGCGCATGGACCGCCGCCGCTTCCCGGCCGACGATCACGAAAAGAAGCTGGCCTTCCTCCGCTCTGATCCGGTCACCCGCAATATGGATGCAGTGAAAAACAATCGCATCGTGATCATGGACGCCAGCGCCATGGAGTCCAGCGTGCGGCTGTTTGACGGTATCGAACAGCTGGCCGGGGCCACTCTCGCGCCATGACGTCTGTCGGCATGCTCCGGTCGAGCGTCGTCCGCATCTTCGGGCATGGCGCCTGGGCCATCGCGTTGCTGGCGTTGGCGGTGCTCGCGGGCGTGGCGATCGGCGAGACGTCGATCAGCCTGCCGGTGATCGTTCAGGTAATGGCGAACAAGCTGTGGGCCGCGGGTTTTCCTCTGGACCCGATCGATGAGGGCATCGTCTGGAATTACCGGCTGACCCGGGCCATCGTTGCCGCCACCTGCGGCGCAGGGCTGGCGGTGTCGGGCGTGGTTTTGCAATCGCTGCTGCGCAACCCCCTGGCCGACCCCTACTTGCTGGGCATTTCTGCCGGCGCTTCAACCGGCGCGGTCTTGGTGGCGATCATCGGCATCGGTGCCGGGACGATCTCCCTGTCCACCGGCGCCTTTGCCGGGGCGATTGCCGCCTTTGCGCTGGTCGCCCTGCTCGCCCGCTCCTCTCGGGGCCAGACCGCTGCGGGCCAGATCATCCTGGCGGGCATTGCCGGGTCCCAGCTGTTCAACGCCCTGACGTCCTTCCTGATCACCAAGTCGGCCAATGCCGAGCAGGCCCGCGGGATCATGTTCTGGCTGCTGGGCAATCTCAGCGGCGTGCGCTGGTCGTCGGTGGCGCTGTCGGTGCCGGTCGTGGTCCTCGGCTTGCTGGTGTGCCTGTGGCATCGGCGCGCGCTGGATGCGTTCACGTTTGGCGGCGATTCGGCCGCGTCCCTGGGCATTCCGGTGCGCCGGGTGCAGGCGGTGCTGATCCTCACCGCCGCACTGATGACGGCGGTGATGGTGTCGATTGTCGGCTCCATCGGCTTCGTCGGTCTGGTGATTCCCCATGCGGTGCGCCTGGTGGCGGGCGTGCGTCATGCACGGTTGCTGCCCTTGAGCGCCCTGATCGGCGCGCTGTTCATGATTGCCGCCGATGTGCTGTCGCGCACCTTGATCAAGGGTCAGGTGTTGCCGATCGGGGTCATCACGGCGCTGGTGGGCGCGCCGGTGTTTGCCATGATTCTGGTCCGTGGGAACCGTGCTAGATGAACGCCCGCCAGGAGGTGTCCGGCGCCATGCTGGAAGGCAGTGACCTGAGTTACTCGGTCAAGGGCGCGCCACTGCTCAGCGGGGTGAGCCTGGCGATTCGGCCGGGGGAAAACCTGGGGGTGGTCGGGCCCAATGGCTCGGGGAAGTCGACGCTGCTGAAGTTGCTGGCGGGGATTCAAAAGCCGTCCCAGGGCGACGTTCGCCTGGGTGGGCAGCGCTTGTCGGCGTTGAGCCGGCGAGACATTGCGCGGCAGGTGGCGGTGGTGGAGCAGCATGCGCAGACGGGGGATTCGATCAGTCTGTTGCAGGCGGTTGAGCTGGGCCGTACGCCGTGGCTGTCGGCGCTGGCGCCGTGGGGTGAGGTTGATGACCGGATTGTGGCGCAGGCGTTGGCGGATGTGAGTTTGCAGCATCTGGCGCATCGGGCGTGGCATACGTTGTCGGGCGGGGAGCAGCAGCGCGGGCATATTGCACGGGCGCTGGCGCAGCGGCCGCAGGTGTTGTTGCTGGATGAGCCGACGAATCATTTGGATATTCAGCAGCAGTTGTCGATTTTGCGGTTGGTTCAGCAGTTGCCGGTGACGACGGTGGTGGCGTTGCATGATTTGAATCAGGCGTTGGGGTGTGATCGTCTGGCGGTGATGGACGGGGGGCGTTTGGTGGCGCTGGGTTCGCCGTTTGATGTGTTGTCGCCGGAGCTGTTGAGTGACGTGTTTGGGGTGCGGGGGCATTGGTTGGTTGATCCGTTTGACGGGGCTCGTCTGCTAAGGCTGAGGGCGCCAGAATCACAAGCGTCTGCCTAGGGGCAGACTGTTTCGCCTTCGGCGAGTTACTTTTAAAAAGCACTAAAAGTAACCAAAAGTGCCTGCTCTCGGCTTGGCCCGACTTCGTCGGGTTCCCTCACTCCGACGACGCTCCGTGGGCCCGCGCCGAACGGACATCCATGTCCTGACGGCGCTCTCGCCGCATCCATGCGGCTCGGCCCACTCCGCGTCGTCTACGTTCGGCCTGCACCAAAGTCGCGATTGGCGGTGTCTGGACCTTCTGCGCAGGAAGATCAAAAGCAGATCAAAAGCAAAGCAAAAGCTTCCCGGCTGAAGGCGGTCCTACGGGCGCGTGCGGTCTGTTAGTGGGACCGGCTTTAGCCGGGAAGAGGCCGGTGACGGCAACGGAAATTTCGCTGCCCAACGCCGATCGTTCCCACGCTCTGCGTGGGGATACATCCGGCACTGGAGGATCTTCGGGTTTTTCCAAAGGGGACTGATTTATTTACAACGCTTCACCGTAAATTAATCTGTCCCCGGTCTGTCTGTGTCTGGTCTCGCTTCCGACCCGCCCTGGTAATGACTCCCTCCAACCTCAATACCGTGGCTTCACCGCCTTCCACTCCGGTTTGTATTTCTGCATTTCCCGCACGTCGTCACGCCGGCGAATGCCACACGTTAGATATTGGTCGTTGAGTTTGCCCAGCTGGTCGTAGTCCAGCTCCAGTCCCAACCCGGGCTCGCGGGTGAGGTGGACGCAGCCGTCGATGATGGGGAGTTTGCCGCCTTTGATGACCTCTTCGTCCGGTTCTTGCCACGGGTAGTGGGTGTCGCAGGCGAAGTCGAGGTTGGGGACGGCGGCGGCGACGTGGGTCATGGCCATGAGGCTGATACCCAGGTGGGAGTTGGAGTGCATGGAGACGCCGAGGCCGAAGGTGTCGCACATTTTTGCCAGCGCCTGGGTGTCGCGCAGGCCGCCCCAGTAATGGTGGTCGGCGAGGACGATCTGCACGCTGTTCAGCGCGACGCTGCGGCGGAATTCGTCGAAGTCGGTGACGACCATGTTGGTCGCCAGCGGCAGGCCGGTACGTTTATGCAGTTCGGCCATGCCGTCCAGCCCGGGGGTCGGGTCTTCGTAGTATTGCAGGTCGTCGCCGAGCAGTTCGGCCATGCGGATCGAGGTGTCCAGGGACCAGTTACCGTTGGGGTCGATGCGCAGCGGATAGCCCGGGAATGCCTTTTTCAGCGCCTTGATGCACGCCACTTCGTGTTCCGGGTCCAGCGCGCCGGCTTTCAGTTTGATGCTTTTGAAACCGTAGGCGTCGATCATCCGCCGCGCCTGGGCGACGATCTGTTCTTCGCTCAGCGCTTCTCCCCAGCTGTCCGGCGCGTAGGGCGAGTCGGCGTGTTGGGCGTATTTGAAGAACAGGTACGCGCTGAACGGCACGCGGTCGCGAACGGCACCGCCCAGCAGGTCAACCAGCGGCAGATTCATGGAACGTGCCTGCACATCGAGAAACGCCACTTCGAACGCCGAATAGGCATTGCTCACCGCTTTGCTGGCGTGAGAACCCGGCGCCAACTCGGCACCCGCCATTGAAGCAGGTTTGTTAGCCGCCACCGTAGCGTTGACCACCGCCCGCAAGTGGTTGAGGTTGAACGGGTCCATGCCGACCAACTGGCTTTGCAACTGCTGCTGGATCGCCAGGGCCGGCGCATCGCCGTAGCTTTCGCCGAGGCCGAGGTAGCCGTTGTCGGTTTCGACTTCGATGATCGAGCGCAGGGCGAAGGGCTCGTGGATGCCGCTGGCGTTGAGCAACGGCGGATCGCGGAAGGCAATCGGGGTGACGGTGACGCGTGTGATTTTCAAATGACTTCTCCCGGTCAATCAGGGTTCGAGGCTAGGGTTTAAGACTTGAATGGGGGCTGAGCGCGCTGGCTGCAGGCCGTGGCGCAGCGTCTTCAAGCTTTGGGCGGTATGGGTCGCCCTTCGGCGTGGTACGGACGAAGAAGATCACCACGGCCGCTACCAGCGAGGTCAGTGCCAGGCCGTACATGCCGCCTTGAATAGAGCCGGTTTTCTGCTCCAGAAAGCCGAACGCGGTGGGCGCCACGAAGCCGCCGAGGTTGCCGATGGAATTGATCAGCGCGATCACGGCCGCAGCGATGCGCGCGTCCAGATAGCCTTGGGGAATGGGCCAGAACAGCGCCGACGCCGCCTTGAAACCGATGGCCGCAAAGCAGATGGCGACGAAGGCGAAAATCGGCCCGCCGACGGTGGACATGAACATCCCGCACGCGGCAACCACCAAGGTGACCGCGACCCACGCCTGTTGATGCTTGAAGCGTGCGGCCAGCGCCGCGAAGCCATACATGGCGACGATCGAGATGATCCACGGAATCGAGTTGAACAGGCCGACTTCGAAATCGCTGAGGCTGCCCATCTTCTTGATCATGCTCGGCAGCCAGAAGGTCGCGCCGTAGATGGTCAGGGCCACGGAAAAGTAGATGAAGCAAAACAGCATGATCTGCCGATCGGCGAGCAGCTTGAAGATCGACGGTTTGATCACTTGTGCCGCTTCCCGGGCGCGCTGTTCGGCGTCGATGGCGCTGATCAGTGCGCCCTTCTCTTCTTCGCTCAGCCACTTGGCGTCGCGGATATGGGACTGCAGCCAGAACCAGACGAAGCCGCACAAGGCGATGGAAGCAAAGCCTTCGATGATGAACATCCACTGCCAGCCGTGCAGGTTCAGACCGCTGACGCCGAGCAATGCACCGGACACCGGCCCGGAAATCACCGACGCAATGGCCGAGCCGCTGAGAAAGATGGCCATGGCCTTGCCGCGTTCGCTGGAAGGCAGCCATTGGGTGAAGTAATAAATGATGCCGGGAAAGAACCCCGCTTCCGCCGCGCCGAGGATGAAGCGCAACACGTAGAAACTGGTTTCGCCACGGACGAAGGCCATGGCCATTGCCGCAGCGCCCCAGGTGAACATGATGCGCGTCAGCCAGGCGCGGGCGCCGAAGCGTTGCAGGAGCATGTTCGACGGGACTTCGAACAGCGCGTAGCCGACGAAAAACAGACCGGCGCCGAGCCCGTAGGCGGCGGCGCCGATGCCCAGGTCGGTTTCCATGTGGCTGCGGACGAAGCCGATGTTGACCCGGTCGATGTAGTTGACGATGAACATGATCACGAACAACGGCAACACATGACGCTTCACCTTCGTGGCCGCACGGGCCAGCACGGTGGGATCGGCGCTGCTGAGGGGTGCAGGGGTGGGAACGGTGCGGTTCAAGGTGCGACTCCCGGTCTTTGTATTTTTTGTGGGATAGCGTGGAATGAACCGATCATGGACCGAGGCATTGTTCCCGTCTAATCTAGATTAACTGTTGATTGATACCTGGATTAGATCAATGTTCGAGCTCGCCCAGCTGCGCTGCTTCACCACCGTCGCCACCGAACTCAACTTCCGCCGGGCGGCCGAGCGGCTGAACATGACCCAGCCGCCCCTGAGTCGGCAGATCCAGTTGCTTGAGCATTCGCTGGGGGTTCAGCTGTTCAACCGCAACACCCGCAGCGTCGCGTTGACCGCGGCGGGCCGGGCGTTTTTCATCGAAGCGCAGACGCTGCTGGAGCGGGCTCATCAGGCGGCCATCGCGGCGCGGCGCTTTGCCGAAGGCGACATCGGCTCGGTAACCATCAGTTTCGTCGGCAGCGCGGTGTACGAGTTTCTGCCACGGGTCATCGCCGAAGCCCGGCAGAACCAGCCCCACGTGAAAATCTCCCTCACTGAACTCAACACGTACCAGCAACACGAAGCCCTGCGCGCCCGGCGCATCGACCTGGGCATCGTGCGGGCGCCGCTGCTGCAGCCCGGTTACGAGACCGAATGCCTGGTCCGCGAGCCGTTCGTGCTGGCGGTGCCCAGCAGTCATCCGCTGGCGAACGCACGGAACATCAGCGTGCAGGACCTCGACGTCCAGCCCTTCCTCATGTACTCGCACTCGGCCTACCCGCCGTTCAACGAACTGCTCACCGGCATGTTTCGCTCGGCGCAAGTGGCGCCCGAGTACGTGCAGTGGCTGGGTTCGTCGCTGACCATTCTGGCGCTGGTGAACGCCGGCATGGGCCTGGCGCTGGTGCCACGCTGTGCCACCAACGTGGTGTTCAAGGGCGTGACGTTTCGCGACATCGATCTGGGTGAAGGGGTGCAGAGCGAGCTGCATCTGGTGTGGCGCTCGGACAACGACAACCCGGCGTGCCAGATGCTGCTGGAAGCGATTCGCGCGGCAGTGAAAGCCGAAGGGCGCACCGCGCAGTAGGACCGGCTAGAACGCCGACTTGTGGGACCGGCTTTAGCCGGGAAAGCGTCAGTGGGCACCCCGCAGAAGTGGTGCCCGCATCTGTTTCAACATTCAGGTGCGCTGGGCGACCGCCGACGCGTCCAGCGGCGCGGCATCCTCCGGCGTCGTGGAAAACGGCTCGATCTTGCCGACGATGAACAAATAGCTGAACGCCCCCAACAGGGCAAACGCCCCGGCGGTCATCAGCGGCGCGGTGAACGAGCCGTTGCCGATCACCAGCATGAAGCCGGTGAAGGTGGTGATGAAGATCCCGGCGGTGTTCGACGCGAAGTTCTGGATGCCGCCGATCGACGCTACGTGGGCAGGCGACGGCGCCACATCAGCCGGCAGGCACCAGATGCTCGCGCCGGCGAACGCCAGGCTGGCATAGGCCAGACTGAAAAAGCCGAGCATCGCCCAGGTGCTGTCAACGAACACCGACAGCGAAATGCTCGACGACATCAACATGCCGCCGACGATGCAGGTCTTGCGCGCGGCGGTCAGGCTCCAGCCCCGGCGGTACAGCGCGTCGGAGGTCAGTCCGCCGATCCAGCCACCGACGATGGACGCCACCGCCGGGATGGTGCCCAGCGTACCGAGGGATTTCAGCGAGAAACCGCGCTCGGTGACCAGATAGGTCGGGAACCAGGTGATGAAGAAATAGATCACGAAGTTCAGGCAGAAGAAGCCCAGCATCATTCCCCACAGGGTGCGGTGGCGAAACAGCGAGGCCCATTTCACTTTCGGCCGCGCGGCGAGGGTTGCCGCCTTGCCTGCCTCATGCTGCTCGATGGCGGCAACGGCTTGGGGCTCTTTGTAGATCAGGAACCAGCCCACGACCCAGATCAGGCCCACCGCGCCGGTGATGATGAACGACGCGCGCCAGCCCCACAGCTCAATGATCAGCGCCACCAGCGGGATGGACAGCGCCGAGCCGACCCGCGAACCGCTGTCGAAGATGCTGGTGGCAAAGCCGCGCTCCTTGACGTCGAACCACTGGCTGACGATTTTCGCGCAGGACGGATACGCCCCCGCCTCGCCCACGCCGAGCATCAGCCGGCAACCGAACATCGACGCCAGGCTGCTGGCCGCCGCCGTGGCCGCCGTGAACAGCGACCACCAGGCCACCGCGAGGGGCAGCGCGATGCGCGCGCCGACCTTGTCGACGAACCAGCCAAACGGCATTTGCATGAGTGCGTAGGTCCAGAAGAAGCCGCTGAGCAGCAGGCCCATTTGCCCTGAGCCCAAGGCGAGCTCTTTCTGGATGTAAGGGGCGGCAACCGCGAGGTTGGCCCTGTCGATGTAGTTGATGGCCACCGCGAGGAAGCACAGAAAAATTACCAACCAGCGCCCTTTCTGCATGGCGAGTCCTCCTAATTATTTTTATGAGTAAGACTTCGTTTGAGCTTCGCATAGCGCCCTGGCCTTGATTCGTACGCTGCTCAACGAGGGATAAAGCACCCGTCGAGAACCGCGGAATTGGCCTGACCAAATATCCGAATGCAGCGGATACTAGACCCGAAAACCAGGTTATGGAAATTGAAAAGGCGATTTATTTGCGGTTTTGTGGCTGGACGGTCGGTATTTGCATAATTTGGCCTGACCAATCTATCCTGCTGCGCAAGCCACCTCGGGCCGCTGGCGGCGAGGCACTGGCGGTCTTGAGCGGACTGCCCCCATAACAACAAGGACTGCGCAATGAAGATGACCTTCCGTTGGTACGGCGACAGCGATCCCGTCACCCTGCCCTACATCCGCCAGATCCCCGGCATGACCGGCGTGGTCTCGGCCATCTACGACATCCCGGTGGGCGAGGTCTGGCCGCTGGACAAGATCGCCGCCCTCAAGGCCACGGTGAATGCCCACGGCCTGGAGCTGGAGGTCATCGAGAGCGTGCCGGTCCACGAAGACATCAAGCGTGGCCTACCTTCCCGCGATCAACTGATCGACAATTACGGCCAGACCTTGCGCAACCTGGCGGCCTGCGGGATCAAGGTGGTCTGCTACAACTTCATGCCGGTGTTCGACTGGACCCGCTCGACCCTGGCCATGGAGCTGCCCGACGGTTCGACCACCCTGGCGTTCGACGTGGCGGTGATCGAGCAGGCGAACCTGGACAACGGCATCAGCCTGCCTGGCTGGGACGTCAGCTATGAGCCGGAGGTCCTGCGCGCGTTGATCAACGAATACGCCCAGGTCGACGAAGCCACCCTGCGCGAACGGCTCGCATACTTTCTGGAGCGCATCATCCCGGTTGCAAAAGACGCCGGCATCAAGATGGCCCTGCACCCGGACGACCCGCCGCGCTCGATGTTCGGCATGCCGCGGGTGGTGAAGAATCGCGAAGACCTCGCGCACATTTTGGCCATGGTCGATGACCCGGCTAACGGGTTGACCCTGTGTTCAGGCTCCCTCGGCGCCGATCTGGGCAATGACATCCCCTCGCTGGTGCGAGAATTCGGCGGTCAGGGTCGCATTCACTTCGCCCATCTGCGCAATGTGAAGGTCAACGAAGCCGGCGATTTTTTTGAGACCGCACACCGCTCGGAGGACGGCTCGCTGGACATGGCCGAGATCGTCAAGGCCTACGTCGAGACCGGCTTCGAGGGTTATTACCGCCCTGACCACGGACGCATGATTTGGGGCGAAACCGGCAAGCCAGGCTACGGCCTCTACGACCGGGCGCTGGGTGCGGTGTACCTGAATGGCTTGTGGGAAGGGATCCGCAAAACGATGGCGTGAGGCTGAGGACTTTTGAACAGCACCGCCTTGCGGCGGGCGCCTGTTAACGCAGCTCCGCATCCCTGCCATCGAGCCAGCGCGCTTCGGAGCGGCGCAGGTGTTCGCGCATGGCGGTCTGGGCGCCAATCAGGTCGCGGGTCTGGACGGCGTGCAGAATGGCTTCGTGTTCGGCCACGGCCATGGCCCAGGTTTCGGTGGTTTCGGAGTGTTCGCTGACATGGGCGGTCAGCGGGCTGTACCGCTCTTCGAACAATGAGGTGATGATGCGCACCAGGGTCGAGTTGCCGCTCATTTTCGCCAGCCGCTGATGGAACTTGCGGTCGTCATCCAGCGCCGGCACGCCTTTGAGCGCCCCCTCGCGCATCTTGTCGATGCAACCCTGCAGGTAGCGAAAATCAGCCTTGCTGCCGTGCAGACAGGCCAGCATCACGCTCTCACCTTCGATCAGTGCTCTGGCCTGCATCAGCTCGGACGGGCTCTCGCCCAGCGTGCGGGTTTTGCCTTTGACCCCAAGCAGGTGCTCACAGACGTAGATGCCGGAACCCATGCGGATTTCGACGCTGCCTTCGATTTCCAGGGCGATCAGGGCTTCGCGAAGGGATGGCCGGGAGACGCCGAGCAACTGCGCCAGATCGCGCTCGGGAGGCAGGCGCGCGCCAGGGGCGATGCCATGCTTGCGAATGTGCTCGCGCAATCGGTCGGCGGTGATCTGGTACAGGCGGCGTTCGGGGGCAGGGCTTGGCGCGGTCATCAATCACGTTCCATCAGGATGCGCCGGAGGATATCACAGGCTTCGGGGCGCCTTGTGGCGGGACCATGGACGCGGTCATCACTGGATGCACGCGATCTTTTAGTGGGACCGGCTTCAGCCGGGAAGAGGCCAGTGCGTTCACCCTCGATTTTGCGGTGTGCTAATTGACGCCTTCCCGGTTAAAGCCGGTCCCACTATGGAATCTTGGTGTGTCAGGCGGGAATCAATCGGCCAACGCGCCCTTGAGCAGCGGCTGCTCCAACCCCACAATTCGCCGCCCCATCTCCACCACCGGCAAGAACCTGCGGCGTTTCTTCTCTTCGTGGTTTTGCGCGATGTCGGCAATCCGGTGCTGCAGGAACGGGTTGAGAAAACGGTCGCGGACGCTGGCCAGATAGTTGTGCGCCTGATCCCCTTTGCCCTTCGCCGCAAACACGGGCAGCACCTCCCGCTCCCACAGATCCTCCAGGCTCCCGCGCAGCAGCGGGTCGTTCATGGCCTCAAACACCGTCTCGCCCTCAGGCCGGCCATCTTTCAACCAACGTTCGGCCAGCCAGGTGTGCCCCAAATTCAGCATGAACAGCTTGAACTGCTCGTACTGCTCCAGCTCATCCGTCACCACCATACAAGGATGCCTACACGGCACCACCAGCCCAGGCTGACGCTCAATCGCCCAGATCGCGTACGGCTCGGCAATGGCGCCTACCGGCTGGATGGGCTGCGAGACGATGCGATCCACCAGGGAATTCGCCCAGCGGCAGGTGTCGCGCAGGTAGTGCGCAAACCCGGCGTCGATGCCCCACGCCACCGCCAGTTGAATGATCAGGTCGCGCAGCACATCGCCATTGCGTGACACCAGCTCACAGGGAAACAGCGACAGCGGCGCATCAGGATTCTCCAGCCAGCGGTCATGGAGCAACACCAGCAGTTTCGCCGGAAAACTCCGGGGCGTCGGCGCATCGGCGGCCAGGCAAGACGCCGTGTCCGCCGCCTCCAGCACATAGCCTTTGTCGCCAGTGTTGGAGATCACCACCTGCACGTCGTGCCGAATCGCCTGACGAATCACCGGCCAGTCAGGGCCGGCTTGCAGCGCGCCGGCAATGGAAGTGGACCAAAACTCCTCGTTCACCGTGCGACCGTTTTCTGCGCCCTGAATGCGCACCGGATAACCCGTGCCACCGGCCAGCGCCTGCACCCGCTGCGCGCTGTCGGCGCTGCCAGTGGTTTGCACGACGGTGATTCTGCCCAGCGCTTGGCCCTTCTCCAGGGCCTGGGAAATGAACAGATCGGCATGGGCCTGAAGAAAACGGCTGGTGCCGAACTGCAGGATGGGGGTGAACGGGGTTGCCTGCATGCCCGCGCCTCCTAGCATTCGACGATGGCTTTGACGACCCGCTGCGCAGGGTCGAGCAGCGTGGTGAAGCGCTCGGTCACTTCGCTCAGGGCCATGCGGTGGGTATTGAGCGCGGCGTCCGGGATCAAGCCGTCGCGCAGGCATTGCTCGACGTAGCGGAAGTCTTCGACGGTGGCGTTGCGACTGCCCATGAGCGTCGCTTCGCGCTTGTGAAATTCAGGGTCGGAGAAGCTGATGGTGTCGCGGACGATGGACACCAGCACGTATTTGCCGCCGTGGGCGATGAATTCGAAACCGCGCTCCATGGCCTTGGCGTTGCCGGTGGCGTCGTACACCACATCGAAGAATTCGCCCTCGGTCAGTTGCTCCAGTTGCTGCTTGTCGTCTTCGCCGATCAGCACGGCCGAGTCAATCTGCAGGTGCTGCTTGCAGAACGTCAGGCGGTCCTCACGGGTGTCGAGCACCGTGACTTTCGCGCCCCGCAGACGGGAGAAAATTGCCACCGCCATGCCAATCGGGCCGGTGCCGACCACCAGCGCCCGCTGGCCGGCTTGCACGTCCGAACGACGCACCGCATGGGCGCCAATGGACAGAAATTCGATCATGGCCGCCTGATCCAGCGTGACCCCGTCCGCCTTGAGCACGAAGCCGTGGGGCAGGCTCAGGTATTCGGTGAATGCGCCGTCGCGATGGACGCCCAGCACTTGAATGCGCACGCAGCAATTGGTCTTGCCCTGACGGCAGGCTATGCAGTCGCCACAGGACAGGTACGGCATCACATAGACCACGTCGCCCGGCTCAAGCCCGCTGCCCGCCTCGCTTTGCTCGACAATGCCGGAAAATTCGTGGCCCATGACCCGGGGGTATTCGAGGAACGGCTGGTTGCCGTTGAAGATATGCAGATCTGTGCCACAGACCCCGACCCGCTTGATGCGGACCAGCGTCTCGCCGGGTGCCCGTTCGGGTTTCGGACGGTCAAGGGCCAGCAGGGAACCGGGTTTTTCGCAGACGACGGTGAGCATCTTCTCTCTCCAGACCAGGCACGCCGGCATCGCTGAAACGGCCAGAGCCGCAGGTTACCGGGCAGTGATCTTGTTGTTGTGAGGTGGCGGATGGATTCTGGAAGCGCGGGCCGCAGGTGCAGTGGCTGCAGCCATGACAAGCGCGGCGCTGCAGGAAAAAATGACACAGCCGCCTGACCATTGGCAAGACCAATTAATCTATTTAGGTATTGGCCTTACCAAATCAGCCATTTGAGTTTTCAGCGCGATCACCAGCGCTACGGCTGTAAATCCCAACAGCCCATGGTTATGATCGGAGCCCATGACTTCCCCATTGCCGATCCGCTCACCCTGCCCGCCCGGCGCCTGTAAATGCGACCGCGACCGACTGTTGGAGCTGGAGGGCGCGGACGTGCGCATCCTTCGCCTGACCCGTCAGGAAGAGAAACGTCTGCTTGAGCGTCTGGAAAATATCGCCACGCTGGAAGATCTGCAGCGCCTGCAAGCGCGGATGTTCGACCAGTTGGGCATCCGCCTGGACATTGGCCCCGGCTTCAATGAAGTGCGCAGCATGCGCGGCATGGTCATCGACATCGCCGAACTGCCCGGCATGTGCCGCAAAACCCGCGCCGCCATCCCCGCCGCCATCCGCCGCGGCCTGGAAAAGAATCCCGAAATCGCCTGGCGCCTGCTCGACGCCCACGACTTGTTTCGGGATGCGTGAATGCGGTGAGGACCTGGTATTAGAAATACCAGACTCAGCGCGGCCTTACTCCTCCCAGTCCGCCTTGTCGATCTTCAACCCGTGCAAGCCGTTGTAGGCCGCTCGTTTTGGCTGCTCCCAGCCTTGCAGCAACGCCGCATCAATGTCGTAGATTTCTACACCCAGCGGCCGGCAAACGGTCAGCGGGTCCTGGGCATCCGGGCCCCACATCGGCAGGGAAAGGTCGCCGCCGGGACACGTCGACAGCGCGCAGAGCAGGTCGATTTCGGCGAAGAATTCCAGGTAATCCCCCTGTTTGGCCGGGCACGCTTTCATGAAGTACAGGTCGTCGTGATTCAAGCCGGTGCACTGGAAGATATTCAGCACGTCGTGCACGTCGAATTCAGTCAGGCCATGGGGCAACACGGCGCGGGTCAGATTCGAATGGCAGTGGTGGTGAAAGTCTTCGCCGGTGAGCATCTTGTTCACGTAGGGATCGCAGCGGGTGCCGAGCAGGTCATGCAGCCGACCGCCGTGCTCGTCGATGCCGTAACTGGCGAGGCTGTCGTCGGTGATGGTGATCATCGGCCGCAGGAACGGCAGGTTCGACCACAACCGGTCGTGGGTCGTGACATGGGCGCCCTGCAATTGCCGGGTGCGCGCCGCCCACAGGCGCTCGCGGGGATCATCGGCGCTCCAGACGTTGAAGTCGCCCACTTGCGGGCCCACCGGGGTGGTAACGCGGAACACCTGACCGGCCTTGACCTTCCACGCTCGCCCGGTGCGGATCGGCACTTCGAACTGCTCGACCAAGGTGCGACTGTCCTGCGCCTCGCGGATGTGTTGGTAAAACGCCGTGTCGACTTGCAGCGCCGAGCCTTTGCTGACCTGATAAGCAGCGGGATAGTCTTTGAACATGGGTGCTCCTGGCGAATGATGGGGTCGGACGCACTGAGCACAGCACACCCCGTGCCAAATGCATTGAGTCGTTGAACACGCAAAACCACGACGTTTATTTGGAATTTAATTTCCATCTGTACAAGCAATAGAACTGCGATTAGCATTGCGACAGCCTCACCGAGGCCCCGAATCGACCTCAACAAGACCTCATCGAGAGGCTTCAGGGGATTCACATGCTCGACCGCGCCAGACGTTTTTCCATCAAGCAGATCGCGACTCAAGCCGGCGTGAGCAAGGCGACGGTCGATCGCGTCCTGCATCAGCGCGGCAGCGTGCATTACCAGACCCACCGCCGCATCCATCAAGCCCTCGAAGAACTCGAAGCCCAGGAAAAGTCCGGGCCTGCGGTGGGCCGCACCTTTCATATCGACGTCATCCTGCACACGCCCAAGCGTTTCAGCGATGCCGTGCAAGAGGCGGTTCTCGCCCAGCTCGGCAGTCTGGCGCCGTTTCGTATCTTTCCGCGCTTTCACCTCCATCAGGCCATCGGCCCGCAGCAGATGCACGACCTGATTCTGCGTTGCGTCGGCAAAGGCAGTCAGGGCCTGATCATCAAGGCCGCGGACGAGTTGCCGATCAACGAAGCGGTGAATCAGGCGACGGCGGCGGGTGTGCCGGTGGTGACGTTTGTTTCCGACCTGCCCCAGAGTGAGCGCATCGGTTACATCGGCATGGACAATCGCACGGCCGGGCAAACGGCGGCGTATCTGATGTCGCGCTGGCTGGCCGACGAAGCGCAAGACGTGGCCGTGGTGATCAGCAGCGAGCTGTTTCGTGGCGAGGAAGAGCGCGAGATGGGTTTTCGCACCTGGCTGCGCAGCCGTGCCGCCCATCTGCGCGTCGTTGACGTCACCGGAGGGTTCGGCGTGCATGAGCCGACCTTTGAAAAAGTGACCCGGGCGCTGCAGGACAATCCGTCGATCAAAGCCATTTATAGCGTCGGCGGCGGTAACCGCGCCATCGTCGAAGCCTTCGCCGCCCTGGACCGCCCCCTGGAGGTGTTCATCGGCCACGACCTCGATCAGGAAAACCGGCAACTGCTGGCGGAAGAAAAGATTGCCGCGATCATCGATCACAACCTGCACGTGGATGCCCGCAATGCGTTTCTGCACATCCTGCAGTTCCATCGCCTGTGGAAGGCGGTGCCGATTCCCGTGTCCCACGTGCAGGTCGTCACGCCGTTCAACCTGATGCACTGATGTGCAGCCGCACCCGTTACGCCGATCACCCCATAACAACAATCCCGGAGATCCACCCATGCTACGCATTGCTGTCCTCGGCGCAGGCCGTATCGCCAACATCCACGCGGCCAACGTGGCCGCCAATCCCGACGTGAAACTGGTGCTGATCGCTGACCCATGGCGCGAAGGCGTCGACGCCCTGGCCGGCAAGCTGGGTTGCGCCGCGGCCTACGATTGCGCCGAGGCCATTGCCCGGGACGATGTGGACGCGATTGTCATCGGCACGCCGACCGACACCCACATCGACCTGATGCTGCGGGCGGTGAAACTGGGCAAACCGGTGCTGTGCGAGAAACCCATTGATCTGGATTTCGCCAAAGCCGCCCGCGCGGTGGAAGAGATCGAGCGCCTGAACGGCAAGGTGATGCTTGGGTTCAACCGCCGTTTTGACCCGGACACCCTGCAGATGCGCAAAGCCATTGCCCGTGGGGACGTCGGTGAGGTCCGCCAGGTGGTGATCACCAGCCGCGATCCAGGGCTGGCGCCGGTGGAATACCTGACCCACTCCGGCGGCATCTTCCGCGACATGACCATCCATGATTTCGACACCGCACGGACGTTGCTCGGCGAAGAACCCATCGAAGTCATCGCCATCGCCAGCCGCCTCGTGGAGCCCGCACTGGCGCAGATCGACGACTACGACAGCGTGATGGTGCTGCTGCGCACCGCCTCGGGTAAACAGTGCCACATCAACTGCTGCCGCGAAGCCGTGTACGGCTATGACCAGCGCCTGGAAGTGTTCGGCTCAAAAGGCATGATCCTCAACGACAACCATCGCCCGAGCACCGTGCGCAGCTACAGCGCCACGCAGACCGAAGTGCGCGAGCCGCTGGAGAACTTCTTCCTCGAGCGCTACGCCGCTTCCTACCGCATCGAGCTGAACCAGTTCATTGACGCGGTGCGCGGCAACCAGACCCTGCCGACCAACGCCCGGGATGGCTTGAGAGCGCTGCATCTGGCCAACTGCGCCATCGAGTCGATCAAGACCGGGCGAGCGGTGAAAGTGGACATGTGAATCCTGCGGTGCCCATCGCCCGTACTTGGGTGCGGGCATGATGAACGCCCGGCGGATCACTTGAAATCGCGACTGCGCACGTCGAGCCCGGTGAGCATCGGCGTGAGGTCGAACAATCGCTGGGCGATGACGTGGCGTACGCCCTTCTGGAATTCGAACTTGCCGAACACCTGCATCAATTGTGACCCCACCAGCACCTTGCGTTGACGCTCGGCCAGATCACGCCAGACCACCACGTTGATCATGCCGTGTTCGTCTTCCAGGGTCACGAAGGTCACGCCGCTGGCGGTGCCGGGCCGTTGTCGACCGACGACAAGCCCGGCGACGCTGAAGCTGCGGCCGTGTTCTTCATCCAGCAAATCCTTTGAACTGCTAAAACGCTTCGCCGCCAGCTTATGGCGCAGCAGGGCCAGCGGGTGCGGGCCGAGTGTGGTGCCGAGGGTGTCGTAATCGGCAGCAAGGTCCTGGGCGACACTGGGCAGCGGCAGCGCGACCTGGGCCTCTTCGCCAAAACAGTCGTCGCCGAACAACGGACGCTGCATCTCGACGCCGGCGATCTCCCAGCGCGCCCGGTGCCGATGCCCCACCAGCCCCCGCAGCGCACCGGAATCGGCCAGCGCAGCACGGCCCCGATTGTCCAGTTCGGCGCGGATGCACAGGTCGGCCACGTCCTTGAAAGCACGTATGCCGCGCGCCTGTTCGATGCGCCTGGCGTCCTCCTCGCGAAAGCCGCGAATCATGCGCAGACCCATGCGGATCGCCAGGTTCTGGTTGTATTCCCGCCCGGCCACCGGTTCGAGTGAACAGTCCCAGTCGCTGTATCGCACGTCCACCGGGTGCACGTCGATCTGGTGGCGCCGGGCGTCCTGGAGCAGTTGATCCGGGCTGTAAAAGCCCATGGGCCAGCTGTTGATCAGCGCGCAAGTGAACGCCGCCGGCTCGTGGCATTTCAGCCAGCAACTGGCGTAGGTCAACAGGGCGAAACTGGCGGCGTGGGATTCCGGAAAGCCGTAACTGCCGAAGCCCTTGATCTGCTCAAAAATCCGCTGGATGAACTCGTCCGGGTAGCCCTTTTCCTTCATGCGCTCGCTGAGGCGAATGCGATGGGGCTCAAGACCGCCGTGGCGTTTCCAGGCCGCCATGGAACGGCGCAACTGGTCTGCTTCGCCGGGCGAGTAATCCGCGGCGACGATCGCCAGTTGCATGACCTGCTCCTGAAACAGCGGCACGCCCAACGTGCGCTCGAACACCGCTTTCAGTTCTTCGGACGGGTACGTCACGGCCTCTTCGCCGTTCTTGCGGCGCAAGTACGGATGCACCATGCCGCCCTGAATGGGCCCGGGCCGGACGATGGCCACCTCAATCACCAGGTCATAGAAAGTGTTGGGCTTCAGGCGCGGGAGCATGGACATCTGCGCCCGGGACTCGATCTGGAACACGCCGATGGTGTCCGCGCGGGTGATCATGTCGTAGGTCGGTTTGTCCTCGGCGGGGATGGTCGCGAGGGTCAGGTCGTAACCGCGGTAACCCCTGACCAGGTCGAAGCTCCGGCGCAGCGCGCTGAGCATGCCCAACGCCAGAATATCGACCTTGAGCAGGCCCACCAGATCGAGGTCATCCTTGTCCCACTGAATGATGGTGCGGTCCGCCATGGCGGCGTTTTCCACGGGCACCAGGGTTTCCAGCGGATGCTCGGAAATCACAAAACCGCCGGGGTGCTGGGACAGATGCCGGGGGAAGCCGATCAGTTCGCCGGTCAACGTCAGCACCCGGCGCAGAATCGGGCTGTCAGGCTCGAAACCGCATTCCCGGAGCCGTTCGGCGGGCGGCATGTTGTCGCTCCAGCGGCTGAAACAATCGGCCAACGCGTTGATCTGGTCGGGCGGCAAACCAAGGACGCGGGCCACATCCCGGACGGCCCCCGCACCGTGGTAGGTACTGGCAACGGCGGTGAGCGCCGCCCTGCCCCGGCCGTATCGACGGAAGACGTATTGCAGCACTTCCTCGCGCCGTTCGTGCTCGAAATCCACGTCGATGTCCGGGGGCTCGTCGCGTTCTTCGGAGATGAAACGCTCGAACAGCAGGTTGCTCTTTGACGGGTCCAGCTCGGTGATGCCCAGGGCGAAACACACCGTGGAGTTAGCCGCCGAGCCACGGCCCTGGCAGAGGATGTGCTGACCGCGGGCGAAGCTGACGATGTCGTGCACCGTGAGGAAGTAACTCTCGTACCGCTTGGCCGCGATGACCTTCAGCTCTTTTTCGATGTTGCTGCGGGCGACCTCCGGCACGCCCTGAGGCCAGCGCCGACTGGCGCCCTGCTCGGTCAGGTGCCGCAGCCAGCTGCTGGGGGACTGGTCAGGCGGCACCAGCTCATGGGGGTATTCGTAGCGCAATTCACTGAGGTCGAAGGTGCAGCGCCGGGCGATGTTCACGGATTCAATCAGCAGGCTCGCCGGGTAAACCTCGCTCAGTGACGACAACGGCCGCAGATGCCGCTCGCCATTGGCAAACAGTCGATGCCCTGCCTCGGCCACGGTGGTGTGGTGGCGGACGGCGCTCATGGTGTCCTGCAACGCCCGACGACCGCGGGCGTGCATGTGCACGTCTCCACTGGCGACGGCAGGAATCGCCATGGCACGCGCCATACCGAGCAAGGTGTTGAGGCGCTTTCGGTCATCCGGACCGCAATGCAGTTCGACGCTCAGCCACAGATTCTGCTGAAAGATCCCCCGCAGCCATTCGCCTTGCTCCCGTCGGGTCGGGATGTCCTGATCAAGATCCGGCAGCCACAGCGCCAAAAGCCCTGGGACCGGCTGCTGAAAGTCCTCGTGCAGCAGCCGGTATTCGCCTTTCTTGCTGCGGCGCCGCCCTTGGGTGATCAAGCGACACAAGGCCTGGTAGCCGGCGAGATTCTCCACCAGCAAGACGATTTTCGGCCCGTTCTCGATGGTGATTTCGCTGCCTATGATCAGTGGCAGCTCACATTCCTTTGCGGCCTGCCACCCACGCACGATGCCCGCCAGGGTGCATTCATCGGTGATCGCCAGCGCTTGATACCCATGCAGCTTTGCCCGCTCGAACAGCTCCTTAGCACTCGACGCCCCGCGCTGAAAGCTGAAATTCGACAGGCAATGCAGCTCGGCGTATCCCCCGCTCATGCGAACCAGCCGTGCAGCAACAGACTGCTGTCGCCGACGCTGCGGTACGCCCAGCCGCGCTGGCCGTTGCGGGTTTCGACGAGGTAATAGTCGCGGTGTACATCGCCGCCGTCCCACCAGCCCGACTCGATGCGCTCCGGCCCCGCCAGCACACGCAGGCCGGGCTCGGTCAGTAACTCGGGCTCCGGCAATAGCCAGCCGGGGCGCGGTACTTTGTGGAGCAGCGCCGGCGGTTTGCCCGGGCACGCGGGCAACGAAGCACACTCGGGGCGATGGTCGGCTTGAAAGCCCAGACCGGCGACCGCTTCGTCCCCAAGCCGTGCGCGCAGGCGCTCGCGAAGCTGCTCCCACGGCATGGTCTGCTGCGGACGGTCGTCGAACAGCTCGCGGTGGGTCGGCACGAACGCCGGCAGGTCCTTGGCCTGCAATCGCAACGCGCGGACCGGAGACGGCACTTCAATTTGTTCCAGACGACCCCGTGCCAGCTCGAACAGCATGTTGGCTTCGCGCTCGGCGCTGAGCAGGCCGACGGGAATTTGCGTGTCCGGCGCAACGCTACCCACGCTTGGCACGTGTTCCAGATGAATCACAAAACGTTGCACGCCGCTGTCGCGTCCGGCCAGAAAAACCGCCAGATCGGCAATCATGCGCTTGAGCGGGAACAGCAGCGCCTGATGGGATTCGACGTCGAAGTTGAGCTCGATGCGGGTATCGAAACGGTCAGGCGGCACATAACACTCCAGCCCCATGGGCCTGCGCCCGAACAGCGTATCGAGGTGTTGCAGCACGGCCGCCGGAAAACGCCGGGCCAGGGTGTCACGGGGCAAGCCATGAACCTGTCGCACGCGATGCAAACCCATGCGCGCCAGTGCGCTGGCCACCTCGGTCGGCAGGCCGATGCGGTTGACCGGCATCTGTGCCAGCACCTCCTGCAGCGTGTCGGCATCGGTCACGGCCAGACCGTCATGGGCGTTGGCGAGCATGCGGGCCGCCAGCGGATTGGGCGCCGCGACGATGCGATGGGTGAAGCCCAGCTCGGTCAGCTCCTGACGCAGTCGCGCCTCGAACACCGGCCACGGACCGAACAGGCCGAAGCTGGATTCCACCTCCATCAACAGCACGCGCGGGTACTTGAGGCTGACATGGGAACTGAAACGGTAGGCCCAGGCCGCCAGCAAACGGTGCCAGCGCTCGGTTTCGTCCGGGTCGTATTCGACGGTGGCGAATTCCCGGGTCATGGCGTGGGCTGCGGTCAGAGACTGGCCGGCACGCAAGCCCATCGCGCGGGCGGCCGGGTTGACCGTCTGCAGCACCCGGCGCTGGGCCGTGCCGCTGATCAGAGCCAGCGGTTCTTCAGGGTTTTCGCGACGGCGCATGACGCCGTCCAGCGCCAGCTGCGGCAGGAGGACACAAGCCCAGAGCATGGCAACCTCAAGCGTCAGCGATGAACGGAACGGGGGAAGAAGGCGCCAGCCCGCCGCGACACTTGAGCACCCGCAACTGACTGGGGCGCGCGTCGATGGCAATGCGCAGCGCGGCCGGAGACGGATTGGCTGCCGCCTCATGCCCACGGCAGGCAAAGGCCAGGGTTTCACCGGTTTCGGCGGCCACCTGCAAACGACGCAAGGCACGGTCGTCGACCTTGGTCGGCCAGCACAGCACCGCGCCGCAACTGCCCGAACGGAGGCATTGCTCCACCGCCCACAGGGCATCGCGCTCGTTGGCGTGGATGATCGACAACTGCTTCAGGTCGATGCCCGCCATCTGCCACGCCTGGGCATAGGGCAAAAAAGGAGGCGCAACCAGCACGATGCGCTCGCCGCTGTCCGCCAGTCGCGCCAGGGTCGGCCACATCAGACGCAACTCGCCGCTGCCGTTGGCCGCCACCAGCACTTCAGTCATTGCTGCAGGCGGCCAGCCTCCCATGGGCAACGCCGCATCGAGGGCGGCATGGCCGGTAGGCTGGGCGGCAACCGAGGCAACGTGCTGACGCCCCTTCCAGACGCGTCGCTCGTCCAGCAGCGCGTCGAGGCTGACCACCGCGCCCATCATTCCCGGCGCACCAGGCCACAGAACACGCCTTCGATGGCGAAGTCCTGGTCGGGCCGCACGATAATCGGTTGATACGCAGGGTTACGCGGCAGCAAGCGAAGCTGATCATCGCCGCGCTCAAGGCGCTTGATGGTCACTTCGCCGTCCAGCCGGGCGACGATGATCTGACCGTCGCGGGCCTCGGCGCTTTGCAGGATGCCCACCAGATCACCGTCGAAGATGCCGTCGTCGATCATTGAGTCCCCGCTCACCCGCAACAGGTAATCCGGGACGCGCATGAAGGTGCGGCTGTCGAGCGTGAAGGTGTCGTGATTGTCGAGGTCGGGCCCGATGGGCGCGCCGGCGGCCACCCGACCGAGTACGGGAATGTCGAGCATCTGCGGCCGTGGCCCAGTGTCCAGCAGGCGGATGCCGCGGGCCTGATTGGCGACGACTTCGATCAAGCCGGCGTCGGTCAGGGCGACGATGTGCTTGCGCGCGACACTGCGGGAAGCAAAACCGAAGGCTTCGGAAATTTCAGCCAGGCTGGGAGGCTGGCCATTCTGGGCGATGCGATCTCGTATGAACGTGAGGATGGCAGCGCGTTTGGGGGATAGGGTCGTCATGGAGCACATTTGTACTCTTTTCGACTAATCCTGACCAGCGCCTCCTGTCGATCCCTTGGCAATTTTTGTAACAGAGCGGCGAATCCCAACAATCGCCACCCCTTACTTCATTGCCTCCTGTCACCGCACTCAGCGCTCAAACAACGCCTGGATCTGCGGGTAGGTCAGGCTGCCTTCGGTGACCGCTTCCGATCGCCCCTCCTGCAGAAAGCCCCGCGCCAGTTGCTCGGCCTGTCCCCATAAGGTCTGCGTGATGGTGGACCCGGCGCTCAAACGGCGCACGCCCAGCTGCGCCAGCGCGTCGGCGGCGGGCAGCCCCTGTCGCGCCAACAGATTGATGGGGAGGTCGATGCCTGCAACGACGGTCTTGATGTGCTCGACATCCACCAATGCCGCCACGAACAGGCCGTCTGCACCTGCTTCCCTGTAAAGCTGGCCGCGCTTCAGTGTTTCCTCCAGACGCAACTCTTCAGCGACCAGACTCGCCAGGTAAACGTCGGTGCGGGCGTTGATAAAGACGTCCAGCCCGTTGCGGGCCGCCATGCTTTTGATCGCCTCGATCTTGCGGGCCAGCAGCGCCGGCGGGTCGGAAGCGTCCTCGATATTGATGCCGATCGCGCCGACGTCCAGCACCCGCTTGACGTTTTCCGCCACGGTTTGCGGGTCGTCCGAGTAGCCGTTTTCCATGTCCACCGACAGCGGCACGTTGATCAGCCGCGCGATGCTGGCCGCGACGGTTACCGCGATGTCCACCGGAAACACACGGCCATCGGCATAGCCCTGGGCCCAGGCGACCCCGGCGCTGGTGGTCGCGATGGCGGTGGCGCCGAGGCTTTCGAACAGCCGAGCGCTGCCGGCATCCCAGGCATTGGGCAGGCGCAAAACGGTGGACTGGTGGTGCAGTGAGCGAAACGTCTGAGCGGAACCGGGCATGATCATCTCCATTGATTCGGTTTCTGTGCGGGTTTTTACTGACAGGGGGTGCGTGTGTGTATGTGGGGGGCCAGTCTAGAACAGTGACGCCTGAGTCGAAGCCGCCGCCGCAATGCCCTTGCCACGCGACGCGGGCTGATACCCCTCAAGCGTCAGCAGCAGGTGCTTGGCGTCGAGGCCACCGGCAAAACCGGTGAGCGCGCCGGAACTGCCGATCACCCGGTGGCACGGGGCGATGATGGAAATCGGGTTCTTGCCATTGGCGGCACCGACGGCGCGCACGGCGGCGGGGTTGCCGATCTGCACGGCAATGTCGAGATAACTGCGGGTTTCGCCGAAAGGAATATTCAACAAGGCCTGCCAGACTTTCTGCTGAAATGCGGTGCCATGGAATTCGAGCTCAAGGTCGAAGCGCTGTCGGCGACCGGCAAAGTATTCGCCGAGCTGGCGCTCGGTCCGGTCAAGGATATCGCTGTTGGCATCTTCGCTCATCGGCCCGAGCAGCACGCGGTTGGGGCGGTCGTTTTCCCAGAGCACGGCGGCCAGACGCGGGCCCTTGGCGATCAGCTTCAACTGACCGACCGGGGAATCGATGAAGCGGTAGGTGAAAATCATCGTCTGGCTCCTGCTCTGACTTGTGGCCTGGCTTGCGGTATTGCGCGTGTTGCGGATTTCGCACTGGATCGTGGTGCGCCTTGGTCATCCGCAATGACCCGACATGATCCGTGATCATGCGGCATGACCCAGACCGTCCGGGCGCCGGGTCGAATGCCGACATACTACTCGCGCGCCCGGTTCGAACCACCCGCTTCTTGCGCTCGAACTCACAGGTCAGCCGCCCTTCTGCTTGCCCGCCGCGTCCGCCGCGGAATTCCAGATGTGAATCGCGGCGTAGGCGCGCCAGGGTTTCCAGGCTTCGGCCCGCGCCTTGTGCTGCGGCAGGCGCAGCAGGGTCGGCTCCTGCAGGGTCATCAGATTCATCAGCACCAGATCGGCGGCAGGCCAGGCGTCCGGGTCACGCCAGGCGCGCATGGCGATGTATTCCACGGTCCAGGGGCCGATGCCGGGCATGGCCAGCAACTGTCGCCGTAAATCGCCAATGCCGCCATGACGAACGTCAAGGCACAGCTCGCCACTGGCCACCGCCGCCGCGAGACGCTGCAGGGTCTCGACGCGCTTGCCGGGCATGCCGATCTTGTCCAGGTTGGCCTGCGCCAGGGCCTCAGGCGTCGGGAAGCGCCAGGCCAATTGTTCATGCAGCCCATCGTGGAACTGAACCCCGGCGCGCTGCACGAGGCGACCGACAATCGTCGTCGCACCCTTGACGCTGACCTGCTGCCCGACAATCGTGCGCACCGCCAGCTCGAACCCGGAAAACGCCCCCGGCACGCGCAGCCCCGGGCGACGCTGCACCAGCGAGGCCAGCCACGGGTCTTGCGAGAGGGCCTTGTCGATGATGGGCGGTTCGGCGTACAGATCGAACATGTGCGAAACCGGCACGATCAGCTCATCAATGTGCTGGCTGACCTCGCCATGGACGGTCGCCAGCAATTGCTGCCCGTCCGGCGCCAGTGCGACCGACAAGGCACCTTGGCTGCCCTTGAAGTCGATAGTGCGCATGTACACCCCATCGACCACCGCCTCCACGCCCGCCGTCATCCGCGCCGCAAAGAAATCGAGCATGCGCTGCCAGTCGAACGGCGGGTTGAAGGGGATCAGGCGCGAGGCGTGGGGCTGGAGAGGTCGAAGCATGGGGAACCGCCGGCAGTCAGGTCGGCTGACGCTAGCGTAATCGATGAAGGCGTACAAATTTTTTGGGCTCGAACACATCAGGCGGTGTCGACCCCAAGACCGGATCGCGCCCCGACTGTAGGACCGGCTTTAGCCGGGAAAGCGTCAGGCGTCACACCGCAGAATTGAGAGTGAGTACACTGGCCTCTTCCCGGCTGAAGCCGGTCCCACAATGGCATCGCGTCCTACGATGGGATCCCATGCATTCCCGTCAGCTCGGGCAGCCCACTGCGCCGCCGTTGAGGTTCTGCTTGTAGTTTTCGTACTGCAGCGTGGCTTTGCCGTCGTTCCACTTGAGCGTCAGAACCAGCACGGAATCGAAGTCCTCGGCCACCCAGTCGTCGACCAGTTTGAGTTTCTCGCCCGATGCCTCCTCGGCGACTTTGTTGATCAGCTCCGGCAGGTAACCGTGGGACCAAGCCGTGTAGATAGTGGCGTCGTGGTATTTGTCGCGCATCAACTCATCGGCCAGATCACCGGTGTCGTTGGCAGCGAAGTCGATGTTCACCGGCAGGCCCAGCTTGATCGCGCTGGGACCAACGGTCATGAGCGGGCGAAGGTAACTGTAGGAATGATCATGTTCGCCCTCTTCTACATGGCGGCTGGGGTTCGCCGCGAAGATGAAGTCGGCCTTGCCGAAGGTGTTCGGCAGCACTGTGGACAGGTCGATAGCGCGATTAAGACCCTGACAATTGAGCTGACCCAGGCCGGTTTCGGGCTTCTCGGCGTGGCGTAGAAACACCAGCGTCTGAGTGCCGTTCTTGGACTCGGCGTGCACGCCTTTACCGGCGGCGAACCAGAAAATGGCGGACGCGATCATCAGGGTCGGCAACAGAAAATAGGTCATGCGCTGCATTGCGCGGGACAACAGAGGAGGCGTTGAAAGGCTCATATCGGCATGGAATTCTGATGGTTCGTGATGGGCGTGACGCCCGATGCAACGTCCTTGTCAGCGTGTGGCTCGGCGCAGTATGGCGAGCGAATGTTTCCGTATAACGAATGCCCATCAGATGAGTAAATGCTCAAGAGGTTGCACGCAACCACCTGATTTCCCGAATTAATCGCCGAACGGTCAAATGGCGTTGTTTTGAGTCAACGGTGTGTAGCCGCTGCGGACCACCGCGCTGAGCAGTACAGCGACCTCCGCGGAGGTGCCAATTACCTTTGTTCGCCCAGCAACAGTCAATCAACAGACTGTTGTTTCAGAAACCCCGCTGCCTCTGTTCTGCCCCGCAAATACGGCATAAAGGCGGCCTCTGGCCAATGGCACAAAGCCTGCAATATTCCAATCAAGCAGACCGATTCGCTCCGACTGCTGATTTCGCCATAAGCAGCCGTGCGCAGCTTCCGCCCCTTGATTGGACACTTACCCATGACCCCACTTTCCCGTCTGCCCACTTCCTTCAAACTGCTCGCCGTTGCTCTTGCCCTGACGCTACTGCCGGTGGCCCAGGCTGCCGAGGCGCCACCTGCCGAGGTGCATCTCGATTACGCCTACTACTCGCCGGTCAGTCTGGTGCTCAAGCATTTTGGCTGGCTGGAAAAGGCGCTGCCACAGAGCAACGTCAGCTGGGTGTTCAGCCAGGGCAGCAACCGCTCGCTGGAATACCTCAACAGCGGTGGCGTCGACTTCGCTTCCTCCGCCAGTCTTTCAGCGGTACTGGCGCGGGCCAATGGCAGCCCGATCAAATCGGTTTATGTCTACAGCCGCGCCGAATGGACCGCCCTGGTGGTGCGCAAGGACTCGACGCTGCAGAGCATTGCAGACCTGAAAGGCAAGAAAATTGCCGCCACCAAAGGCACCGACCCTTACCTGTTCACCCTGCGCGCCTTGCAGCAGGCGAAGCTGACCAAGGACGACGTCGAACTCTTGCATCTGCAGCACCCGGATGGCCGCATTGCGCTGGAGAAAGGCGACGTCGATGCCTGGGCGGGGCTCGATCCGCACATGGCGGCAAGCGAAATTCAGTCCGGCTCGCGCTTGCTGTACCGCAACAAGGACTTCAACAGCTTTGGCGTCGTCAGCGTGACCGAGCGCTATGCGAAGGAGCACCCGGAAGCGATCAAAACCGTCCTTGGCGCGTACGAACAAGCCCGGGAGTGGTCGCTGAAACATCCGGACGAGCTGGCGCAATTGCTCGCCACCGAGTCAGGCCTGCCGCTGGATGTCGCCAAACTGCAATTGACCCGCACTGACCTCGGCAGCCCCCTGCTGACCGACAAGGACGTCACCGCGTCGAAGGCCGCCGCGCCGATTCTGGTGTCCGAAGCGTTGGTGCGCAAAGGCACGAACGTCGACCAGATCATCGACCAATTGATCGACCCTAGTTTCGGCAACGCGATCGACGTCCAGCCATGAGCAATGCGCGGGGCAGCCAAGCCAGTGGCAGCAGTATCGGAAACAGCGTCAGCCCCAGGGCTCAGGCGTTGAAGGACGAGGCATCTGACGCGCCACCGGTTGTGCGGCAAGCCCGTGGGAACTGGCGGACCCGCTTGAAGGGTCTTGCCGTGCCGGTGGCTATTTTGCTCTTGCTGGAAGTCGCCGTACGGGTGGGCTGGGTGCAGTCCTACCAGATGCCCGCCCCCAGCGAGATTGCAACGACCCTGACTGATCTGGCGGACGGCGCGCTGTGGAAACACATCGGCGCCAGCCTGACGCGGGTGCTGTCGGGGTTCGCGATCGGCGCGGGGCTGGGGCTGGTGTTTGCGGCGTGGGTCGGGCTCAGCCGCGAGGCGGAAGCGTATCTGGAGCCGACGTTCGCCGGCCTGCGCTCCATCCCGAGCCTGGCTTGGGTGCCACTGTTGCTGTTGTGGCTGGGGATTGGTGAGACCTCCAAGATTGTGTTGATTGCCATTGGGGCGTTTTTTCCGGTGTACCTGAACGGCGTTGCGGCCATTCGCAATATTGATCGCAAGCTGGTGGAGGTGGGGAGGATGTATCGCTTCAGTCGGCGGCAGATGATCGTGCATGTGTTTTTGCCCGCCGCGCTGCCCGGTTTGTTTACTGGTTTGCGTTCGGGGTTAAGTCTGGCGTGGATGTTTCTGGTGGCGGCGGAATTGATCGCCGCGACGAAGGGGTTGGGTTATTTGCTGAGTGACGGGCGCGAGACGTCACGGCCCGATATTGTGCTGGCGGCGATCATTGTGTTGGCGGTGTTGGGCAAGCTGACCGATGGGGTGTTGGCGATGCTGGAACGGCGGTTCCTCGCTTGGCGGGATGCTTTTACAGGCTGAGATCAAGATCAAAATCTAAAGCGTCGGCCTAACGGCCTCGGTTTCGCCTTCGGCGAGTTACTTGGAAAAGCACCCCAAGTAACCAAGGGTGCTTGCTCTCGGTTGGGCCCTTCGTTCCTCAGGGTTCCTTCACTCCGGTCTCGCTCCGTGGGCCCGCTGCCATCCGCCATCCATGGCGGGGGGCAGCTCTCGCCGCATCCATGCGGCTCGGCCCACTCCACGAGACCTCCGTTCAGCCTGCACCAAAGTCGCGTTATGCGGTGCCTGAACTATCTCGGTTGAAGATCAAGATCAACAGCTTCCCGGCTGAAGCCGGTCCTACGTTTGGACCGCATACTCTCGCGCAATGAGCGTGCCCACGCTCCGCGTGGGTATGCATCCCAGGACGCTCTGCGTCCATTCCCGGCTAAAGCCGGTCCCACTAAAGGCACCGCATACAACCTGTGGAATCGCCTCCAACGGTAGGACCGGCTTCAGCCGGGAAGCCCTTGATCTGCTTTTGATGTGCTTTTGATCTTCGTACACAAAATGCCCAGACACCGCGAATCGCGACTTGGGTGCAGGCTGAACGGAGGTCTCGTGGAGTGGGCCGAGCCGCATGGATGCGGCGAGAGCGCCGTCAGGACATGGATGTCCGTTCGGCGCGGGCCCACGGAGCGAGACCGGAGTGAAGGAACCCTGAGGAACGAAGGGCCAAACCGAGAGCAAGCACCCTTGGTTACTTGGGGTGCTTTTCCAAGTAACTCGCCGAAGGCGAAAAGTCTGCCCCCAGGCAGACGCTCTAGATCTAAAAACCACCAAAGGCGAAATATCTGCCGTTAGGCAGATGCCTTTAACAGCGTATTGACGCCAACCCCGAATCTGGTGTCTCCTGAAACCGGTTTCAGAGCGAAAGAGCTCTCCCCATAAGCCTGCTGATAAATCCAATAAGGTCCAGGCCGTGAACATCATTTCCACCCGGACGCGCACCCGCGTCACCATGAACGACGTCGCCGACCTCGCCGGCGTCTCCAAGGCCAGCGTCTCGCGCTTCATCGGCGATGACCGCCAACTGCTGTCCGACGCCATCGCCAAACGCATCGAACAGGCCATCGACACCCTCGGCTATCGCCCCAACCAAATGGCCCGCGGCCTCAAACGCGGCCGCACCCGCCTGATCGGCATGCTCGTCGCCGACATCCGCAACCCCTACTCCATCGCCGTCATGCACGGCGTCGAGACCGCCTGCCGCAAACACGGTTACAGCCTCGTCGTCTGCAACACCGACCGCGACGACGAACAGGAACGCCTGCACCTCGCGGCACTTCGCTCCTACAACATCGAAGGCCTGATCGTGAACACCCTCGGCCATCACCTCGACGAACTGCGCGAACTGCACCGCGAACTGCCGATGGTGCTGGTGGACCGCAAAGTCGATGAACTGCACAGCGATCTCGTCGGCCTCGACAACGTCGCGGCGGTCCGGCAAGCGCTGGATCATCTGCATGACGCCGGATACCGCGACGTACTCATGGTCACCGAACCCCAGGACGGCACCAGTTCGCGGATCGAGCGGGTCGACGCCTTCAAACACCAAATCACTCAGCGCGCCGGCATGCGTGGCCAGGTCTGCGAAACTGGCGAGGCGTTGCGCGACCTGTTGCGCGACTTCTTCGCGCAGCAAGGCCCCGGCCCCAAGGCCCTGTTCACTGCCAACGGCGTCGCCACTTTGATCACCACCCGTCAACTGCATGAGCTGGGCTGCCACCTGTTCAACGACATCGGCCTGATCGCCCTCGACGAGCTGAACTGGTACCCACTCGTCGGCAGCGGCATCACCTCCCTGGCGCAGCCCACCCACGAAATGGGCATTACCGCCTTCGAGTGCCTGCTGAACCGACTGCGTGGCGACCAGGAGCCGGTGCGGCTGTACGACTTCCCTGCACAGTTGATCGCCCGCGGCTCGACCCGACGACAGACCTGACCGACCCAAACAGATACCGCAGGTCAACCCCTGCACGCCGACGCGAACTTTTACTCGGTTCGCTCGTTCGAACAAAAATGTAACCGGTTTCAGAGGACAATAATAATGACCCTACCATCCGTTGCCATCAGCCTCGGCGCCTTCGGCGCCGATCATGTACGCGGCCAAGGCCAGGCCAGTTTCATCCCGTTGCTGGTCAACGCTGGCGTCACGCGCATCGAGCTGCGGGAAGAGCTGTTCAGCCCCAGCGTCGACGACCAAGACCTCCCTGCCCTCGCCCGCGCCATCCAGACTCAAGGCCTGGAATGCCTGTACTCCGCTCCCCTTGAGCTGTGGCTCGAAGGCGACAGTCAGCCGAACCAAGAACTCATCCCGACCCTCGAACGCGCCACGGCGTGCGGTGCGTTCTGGCTCAAAGTATCGCTGGGGCATTTTGGCGAGCACTGCGACGTGGCGGCGCTGGCCGATCGTCTTGCACCCTATGACGTTCACTTGCTGGTGGAAAACGATCAGACCGAGCAAGGTGGCCGCATCGAGCCCTTCGTTCGGTTCTTCGCGCAGCTCACCGCGCTGCAAATGCCCATCGGCATGACCTTCGACATCGGCAACTGGCGCTGGCAGGAACAGTCCGCCCGCGACGCCGCACAGCAGCTGGGGCGTTACGTCGAGTACCTGCACTGCAAGGCAATCACCCGGAACGGGGCAGGCAAGCTCATCGCCGTACCGCCAGCGCCGGCCGATCTGCAAGCGTGGGAACAGCTCATCCAGCACATGCCGGTAAACCTGCCCCGCGCCGTTGAATACCCGCTGCAAGGCGATGACCTGCTGCAAGTGACCCGCGAACAGGTTGCCCTGCTCGCCCGCCTTGGCCAGTCGCAGCCCACTCACTCCAACGCGAAGGAAACGGAGGCGCTGAGCCATGTCTGAGATCGATATTCTCTCGTTCGGTGAGACCATGACCATGCTGGTGGCCGAGCAAACCGGTGACTTGGCGCAGGTTCGCCACTTCGAGAAACGCATCGCCGGCGCCGACAGCAATGTGGCGATCGGGCTGTCCCGACTGGGCTTCAAGGTCGCGTGGCTAAGCCGGGTCGGCAACGATTCCATGGGCCGCTTCGTCACCGACAGCCTGCAACAGGAAGGCGTTGATTGCGGCCACGTTACCGTGGACGCCGCGCACCCCACCGGCTTTCAATTCAAATCCCTGGAGCTGGAAGGCGCGGACCCTGTGGTCGAGTACTTCCGTCGCGGCTCGGCGGCCAGCCATTTGTCGGTCAACGACATCGTCCCCGAGCTGCTCAAGGCCCGGCATCTGCACGCCACGGGCATCCCGGCGGCGCTGTCCGACACCTGTCGGGAGCTTTCCCACGTGCTGATGACGCAAATGCGCGAGGCCGGCCGCA
The DNA here is from genome assembly GCF_046540455.1 of Pseudomonas sp. W5-36. Classification (NCBI taxonomy): domain Bacteria; kingdom Pseudomonadati; phylum Pseudomonadota; class Gammaproteobacteria; order Pseudomonadales; family Pseudomonadaceae; genus Pseudomonas; species Pseudomonas sp. W5-36. The sequence goes on from NZ_JAXCIQ010000015.1 coordinate 116,799, forward strand.
GCGTGTCGTTCGACCCCAATCTGCGGCCTTCGCTGTGGTCGAGCCAGGCGACGATGATCCGCGAAGTCAACCACCTTGCCAGCCACGCCCACTGGGTCATGCCGGGGCTGGCCGAGGGTGAATTGCTCACCGGTTTCGACACACCGGCGGACATCGCCCGTTTCTACCTGGACATGGGCGTCGAGGCGGTGATCATCAAACTCGGCGCCAAGGGTGCGTATTACCGAACCCAACTCAATGAGGCGTTCCTGCCCGGCGTGCCGGTGCCAAAGGTGGTCGACACCGTGGGCGCAGGCGACGGTTTTGCCGTCGGCGTGATCAGCGCGCTGCTGGAAAACCTCGGCTTCGAACAGGCCACTGCCCGGGGCAACTGGGTCGGCAGCCAGGCCGTGCAAAGCCGTGGCGACATGGAAGGCCTGCCTACCCGCGCCGCCCTCGATGCCGCCAACGTCTCGGCAGGCGCGCGACGACAGAGCGCCTGAACCTCGCGTTTACACACACCGAACCTCCATCACCTGCTGCGACAAAAACAACATGCTCAGGGAGCCTGAAATGGACAAGCTGCTCGAATCCGTGAAACACGCCGGCCTCAAACGTCGCTGGCTATTGATCATGCCCATCGTCTTCATCACCTACAGCCTGGCGTACCTGGACCGCGCCAACTATGGCTTCGCCGCTGCTTCGGGGATGGCCGAAGACCTGAATATCACCCCGGGCATGTCGTCCCTGTTGGGTGCGTTGTTTTTCCTCGGCTACTTCTTCTTCCAGGTGCCCGGCGCCATCTATGCCCAGAAAAAAAGCGTCAAGAAATTCATCTTCGTCAGCCTGATTCTGTGGGGCGGCCTGGCCACCCTGACCGGCATCGTCTCCAACGCTTACATGCTGATCGGCATCCGCTTCATGCTCGGTGTGGTCGAAGCGGCCGTCATGCCGGCGATGCTGGTGTACCTCTGCTACTGGTTCACGAAGGCCGAACGCTCGCGGGCCAATACCGTGCTGATTCTCGGCAACCCGGTGACGATGCTGTGGATGTCGGTGGTGTCCGGCTATCTGGTGGCGCACTTCAGCTGGCGCTGGATGTTCATCGTTGAAGGCCTGCCGGCGGTGATCTGGGCGTTTATCTGGTGGCGTCTGGTGGACGAGCGTCCGGCCCAGGCCAAGTGGCTGACCGCTGAAGAAAAGACCGAACTGCAAGCGCGCCTCGACGCCGAACAGGTCGGCATCAAGCCAGTAAAAAACTACGCCGAAGCCTTCCGCTCGCCACGCGTGCTGCTGCTGGCCGCGCAGTATTTCTGCTGGAGCATCGGCGTTTATGGCTTCGTGCTGTGGCTGCCGACGATCATCAAGAAAGGCATGCAGATGGACATGGTTGAAGCCGGCTGGCTTTCTGCCTTGCCGTATCTGGCGGCGGTGATCGGCATGGTGCTGGTGTCGTGGGCGTCCGATAAAACCCAGAAGCGCAAAGCGTTTGTCTGGCCGCCGCTGCTGCTGGCCGCCGTTGCGTTCTACGGCTCGTATGCGCTGGGCACCGAGCATTTCTGGTGGTCGTACTCGCTGCTGGTCATTGCCGGTGCCTGCATGTACGCGCCCTACGGTCCGTTCTTCGCCATCGTCCCGGAAATCCTCCCGGCCAACGTCGCGGGCGGCGCCATGGCCTTGATCAACAGCCTCGGCGCGCTGGGTTCCTTCGCCGGTTCCTACCTCGTCGGCTACCTCAACGGCGTCACCGGTACCTTGAGCGCGTCGTACCTGTTCATGAGCGGCGCGCTGCTGGTGTCGGTGGTGCTGACGCTGCTGCTCAAGCCGGACAGCAAGCCCCGCCCGCTGAGCGACAAGCCTGGCGTTGGTCCCGCGCCTGCCCATTCCTGATCCGGAGCCCTTCGATGACTCACCATGTTGTGCTGTACAAAAAACTCTCGGCGCCTTTGATGGAGCGCCTGCAAGCCCAGGCCGAGGTCACGCTGATCGACGATCCGAAATCCAGCGACGGCCTGGCCCGCCTGCGCGACGCCCTGCCCCGCGCCGATGCCCTGCTGGGCGCAAGCGTGAAGCTGGATGCCGAGCTGCTGGACCTGGCGCCGAAGCTCAAGGCGTTGTCCAGCGTCTCGGTGGGCGTCGACAACTACGACATCGAGTACCTGACCCGGCGCGGCATTCTGCTCACCAACACCCCGGACGTGCTGACTGAAACCACCGCCGACACCGGTTTCGCGCTGATCATGGCCACGGCCCGTCGGGTGGTGGAGCTGGCCAATATGGTTCGCGATGGCCAGTGGAAGCAGAACATCGGGCCGAAGCATTTTGGTTCCGATGTGCACGGCAAGACGCTGGGCATCATCGGTATGGGCCGGATTGGCGAAGCGGTCGCGCAACGGGGCCATTTCGGTTTCGGGATGCCGGTGATCTATCACAGTCACTCACCGAAGCCGGCGGTGGAAGCGCGCTTTGAGGCCCGCTATCGCAGCCTGGAGGACCTGTTGCGCGAAGCTGATTTTGTCTGCCTGACCGTGCCGCTGACCGCTGAAACCGAGGGACTGATTGGCACGGAACAATTTGCGCAGATGCGCCCGGAGACGATCTTCATCAACATCGCCCGGGGCAAAGTGGTGGACGAGCAGGCGATGATTGCCGCGCTGCAGAACGGCCAGATCCGCGCGGCAGGTCTGGACGTCTTTGAACAGGAGCCCGTGAGCCCGGACTCGCCGCTACTGAGGATGGACAACGTGGTGGCAACCCCCCACATGGGCTCGGCGACCCACGAGACCCGCGAGGCCATGGCCCGCTGTGCCGTGGACAACCTGCTGGCGGCCCTGGCAGGCGAGCGACCGAAGGATCTGGTCAATCCTGCTGCGTGGCATGGCTGACATCTACCCGGTGGGATCAGGTAATGCTCGCGAACTCAGCCCGTGCGCAGAAACGCGGCTCTGCGACCCTATTCGCGAGCAAGCTCGCTCCCACACGATTCCACCAGCCCTTGAGACCTGTGACCCTCACCAAATCAGCCGCTTAGACCACAAACTTCGCCACCATTGCTTTCAGGTCCACCGCCAGTCGTGACAGTTCATGGCTGGCCGCGCTGGTCTGGTTCGCGCCGGCCGCCGTCTGCGCGGCGAGGTCGCGGATGTTGACCAGATTGCGGTCGACTTCCCTCGACACCTGCGCCTGTTCTTCCGAGGCGCTGGCGATCACCAGGTTGCGTTCATTGATCTGCGCAATGGCTTCGGTGATCAGCTCAAGTGCATCACCTGCCGAACTGGCCAGGCTGAGCGTGGTGCGGGTGCTCTCGGTGTTGCGCGACATGGATTGCACGGCGTCGCCGGTGCGGGTCTGAATGCCGGCGACCATCTGTTCGATTTCCGTGGTCGATTGCGCGGTGCGGTGGGCCAGCGCGCGGACTTCGTCGGCGACCACGGCAAACCCGCGACCCGCCTCCCCCGCACGCGCGGCCTCGATGGCCGCGTTGAGGGCCAGCAGGTTGGTCTGCTCGGCAATCGAGCGAATCACGTCCAGCACCTTGCCGATGTCACGCCCCTGGGCAGCCAGGCCTTCGACCAGCCCGGAAGTGGCCTGAATCTGCTGGGCCATGTCCTGAATTGACCTAACCGTCTCGATGACCCGTTCACGGCCCTGACGCGCGGTCTGGTTGGACTGCTGTGACGCTTCGGACGTCGACACCGCGTTGCGCGCGACCTCCTCGACGGCGGCCGTCATCTCGTTGACCGCCGTTGCCGCCTGCTCGATCTCGTTGTTCTGCTGTTGCAAACCGCGCGAGGACTCTTCTGTCACCGCGCTCAGTTCCTCGGCCGCCGAGGCCAGTTGCGTGGACGAGCCGGAAATCAGCTCGATGGTCTGGCGCAGATTGCGCTGCATCGTTGCCAGGGCGCGCAACAGCAGGGTCGCTTCGTCCTTGCCGTCGACTTCGATGGACCGGGTCAGATCGCCCGATGAAATTTCTTCCGCGGCACGAACCGCTCGGCTCATCGGGTTGACGATACTTCGGGTGAGCACCCACGCCAACAGGATGGTGAGCAGGACGGCGACCGCTGACACCGCAATCATGCTCAGGTTGGCGCTTTCATATTCCTGTCTGGAAATCTCTCCCGCTTCCGTGGCGCTCTTCGTGTTCATGGCGATCAACTGGTTGATCTGCGCACCCATGAGATCAGTGGCTTCCTTCATGCGGGTGTTGATCAACGCGCGCATGTCATCAACCTTGTCTTGATGGGACAAATCCAGCACGTTGGCCTGAATGCCAAGGAACGTCGCCAGCGTCGCTTCAAACTGGTTGTAAAGCGCCAGCTCATCCGCCTCGGCCGGCAGTGCGGCGTAGGCTTTTTTGGCAGCCTGCAACTTACCGATCAGTTCAGCGATCCGTGCATCGGTTTCACGCAGCGATGCCGGTTCCCGGTTGACCAGCGTGCGAAACGAGGTGATGCGCAAGCGCAGGCTGTTCTCCAGCATCCCGGTTAAATGGCCGATACTCGGCAGTTGGTTGGACTCCATGTCAATGGTGGCCTGGCGAATCTGCGCCATCCGGTGGACCGAGAAAACGCTCAAGCCAATGACCAGCGCGGCAATGAAAGCGAATCCCAGGAATGCGCGAGGCGCAATGTTCATGTTTCTTATCGACATGGATGATCTCTCTGGAAGGCTGATACTGCATGGCGTCTTTTATTGTCACTCGTCCTGTTATCGGCAGCGCCTTAACTTTCATGCGAAGGCATTAAACGTTTAGAGAGATATATTTATGCTAGCCAACTTTGTACGAGAGTTTTTAGATAGCTATAACGATTCAGCCTTTGTTTAAACATGCGCCTGGCTATAAGCGTCACATGACAAAGATCAACTAAAGATGAAATTTCCAATCGGCCGGGATTTATTTACCGACACGGTCTAAACGCGGTGCTACCTTTACCTGACCCTTGGTCTGGGTGCCGGGCTTGGCCAAGCGACGTGTCGATCGCTACCGAAGCCTGGACAGACCTGCCGTTTTCCTACCCTGCGGAGCTTGTGAAGTGCTCGATTGAACGAGGTGGGTCCATGAACAAAGTCACGTTCCCGAACGCCTGCCAGCTGATGCGCTGGCATTTTCATCCGGTGGGCTTCGAAGCCAACATGGATGCACCCGGCAGTATGGTGGCCCGCCTGTTCGACAGGGCCAGCGGTGAGACGGTGATCGCCATCGCCGCCATCCCCTGCGCCACCGTGATGAATGCGACGGATGTCGAGCGCATCATCGAGGCCATCGAACTGGAGATCGAAACCTTCATTCCGAGACGCTCGCTGTACCTCAATCGGGTCTGAAGGCCTGGGCGTCATGCTCTATTCGACTGAAGTGCCGAGTGACGTGCTCAACGACGTGCTGAGTGAAGCAGCGCCTCGGCGATCATCGAAAAACGGCTTGTCCCCTGCAACCCTCGCCGACGCGCGCGGGATGTTTGCATCGTCGTTACCCGCGGCGTCGATAAACCAGTAGCAGTGACGAACCGCGCGGGTGATGGCGACATAGGCCAGACGCAACACTTCATCTTTCTGCGCGTTGTCGAACGCTTCCAGATCCCCTTCCCGGCCCAGACCCGCCAGCTGATAGACCTGATTCTTGTACGGCGACTGCGTCAGATGCTGACAATCGCCGAGCAGAAACACGGCGTCGGCCTGCAGGCCCTTGGCGCTGTGGTAGGTCAGTTGCTTCAGGCGACGTTCCTGGGGCGGCAACCGGTAATCGGCATCGGCGAGGGCCTGCAAGGCTTCCGGCAAGCGGCTGCGTTCACTGCCTTTGCGGTACAGCAGCAGCACCGAGTCGCCGGCATTGTAATGTTCCTTCAGGCTGGCGAGCAGCCGGTCATCGTCGCGGTCCAGTACGGTCACCGGCAGCAGCGCCTGCTCGGCGCCGCTGGCGCGGGCCTTCTTGCCGCTGATGGCCGGTGCGGCGCGTACGATGTGTTCGGCGGCGTCGATGATGTGCTGGTGGCTGCGGAAGTTGTCGCTGAGCATGACCTTGGTGGTCGCGGGGGAGGAAAACTCCTTGGCAAACTCCATGAAGAATTTCGGCGAACTGCCGCGCCAGCCGTAGATCGATTGCCAGTCATCGCCCACGCACAGCAGCGATGAACGCTGGGCGCCACGCCCGACATGCAGCGCCGGGCCACGACTGCGGATCTCGCGCAGGCTGGCGCGGATCCACGAGACGATCTGCGGCGAGACATCCTGGAACTCATCGATCATCAAATGCGACAGCGGTCGCAGCCCCGCGTCGCTGACCAGCTTGAGGTTTTCGGGCGAGTTTTCACCGAACAGCGAGAACATCCGGTTGTAGGTCATTACCGGCGGCGATTGATCCAGCAGGTGATTCTCGAAGGCCTTCCAGAACAGGCTGAGCGCCTCGAAGAAAAACCGGTCGGGGTCCTGATCCGAGAAGCTCATCTGCGCCACGGCGTCCGGCACGTCCAGCCCGAGGTTCTCGATGAAGCTGGCAGCGGCGACAAAACAGTCCAGCAGCGGCGCCGCGCTTAGCTCGCCTTTGACCTTGTAATCGAAGCCCGGCCCCGCCACGGCCGCGCCGGACAACGACTGCATCATGCCCCGCGAGGCCTGGTAGTTTTCCAGCCAGATCACCGGCTTGCGGCAAAACGCCTGAAACAGCGTGCGCTTGATCACCCACTCGGCCCACACCGGCAGCTTGGCGTCCGGGCGGCGCAGGTGCTGGTCTTCGCTGGGGTCGAAGCCAAGGACGATCCAGGCATCCAGCTCGGCGGCATACCCGTGGACGTGAAAGGTCAGGCCACTGACTTCGACGGTCTGGCGCATCGGCTCGACGCCCTGGATCGGCCAGGCGCCAGCGCGAATCCACAGGTCTTCGATGACGTCGCACAGTTCCTCGTCGCGCTTGGACGACAGGCCCATCACGGTGATGCGCTTCTGCACGTCCGGGTGATCGCGGTCCAGCTCCTTGAGTTGCAGGGACTGCCGGTACAGGGGCGCCATGACGTCACGAAAGCGTGAATTGGCGGCGTACAGATCGCGGTAACACAGGTTCAACTGCTGGCGCTGGGCGTCATTAATGCGCAGGTCGAATGGGTTGCTGTCGGCGCTGTCGTCGAAGAGCTGGCCGGACTGGCTGCTGAGGTTCTCGAAGGCCTGCAACTGCTCGAAACCCGGCAGGCTGCGCACCAGCGGCAGGATGCGCGAATGGAACGTGCGCACCATCTCGCGGGCCTGACGCAGGCTCAGGTCATGGCCCCACAGCGCCATGATCTCGATGAGTTTGTGGATGAAATCCTTGCGCGACTCGCGGGTAAAGGTGACCACGGTCATGGCGTCCAACTCGAAGCCCAAGTAGTGATTGAGCAGCAGCACGCGCAACACCAGCGAGGTCGATTTGCCTGCCCCGGCACCGGCAATCACGTAGGTCGACGGCGTGTCGCTGAAAATCATCTTCCACTGGGCGGCGGTCGGTTGCGCGTGAGCGGGCAGCTTCTCGGCGACGTCAGCCTTGATGCGCTTTTTCAGCTCGTTGGTCAGTGGCAGGCGCCAGTCGTCGAACAGGTGATCGTCAACCCGCGGACCGCGGTGCTCAAGGAGCCGGGTGTCGCGAATCACCAGCACCTGCCGGCCTTCTTCGATGCCATCCAGATGCCCCTCGGCGTAACCCTCGTTCATGCCCTCGGCATGGCCGTTGAGGTAGCCATCGGCGTGGCCCTGGTGCCACGACGGCACGTGCTGCGCCTGCATGCGCGACAGACCGCCGCCCATCATGCGGGCCATGAGCCGTTTGAAGAACGGCAGGCGTTCGGGGGTGTTGAGGTCAGGCGGCAGTGAGTTGGGCTCGTTGGGTAGCTCGGCGGAAAAATCGTGCGGCACGCGGGCTCCGGGTATCGGGTTATCGACAGGGCACCTATGGTCGCCCCATTCGTCTTTCAGAACCAGTGAAATGCTTTGCCGTCAGGGAGTTAGCCGATAAAGGGCAACGGGTTTATAGCGTGTAAGAACGGCTAAATATCTAATTAACCGATTGCATTCATGCACAACTTACGCTTTTTATCGATAGTTAGCTGATAGATCATGGCCCCATCGACTGACAAGTCATCACCAGCGGCGCCCTGCCACAGGCCCGGCCCTGCTACGGAGGAAGTGATCATGCTGCAACTTCGACCTTTCAAATCCCTTGGCGGCGCCGACCACGGCTGGCTGAACGCCCATCACCATTTTTCGTTCGCCAGTTACTACGACGAGAGCCGCATGAACTGGGGCCAGCTGCGGGTGTGGAACGATGATGTGATCGAAGCCGGCACGGGCTTCCCGCGTCACCCGCACCGGGACATGGAGATCATCACGTATGTGCGTGAGGGCGCCATTACTCACGAGGACAGCCTGGGCAACCGTGGCCGTACCGAGGCGGGTGATGTGCAGGTGATGAGCGCCGGGACGGGTGTGGCGCACAGTGAATACAATCTGGAGTCGAAGGAGACGCGGATTTTCCAGATCTGGATCATGCCGGACGAGGTCGGTGCTCCGCCGTCCTGGGGCGCCAAGCCATTCCCGAAAGGCGACCGCGAGGGCTTTGTGACGCTGGCGAGCGGCAAGGCGGACGATGATATCGAGCTGCGGATTCGGGCCAATGCCCGGTTGGTGGCGGCGAATCTGAAGGCCGGGGAGTCGGCTGAGTATGTGCTGGATGCTGGCCGCCGGGCGTATCTGGTGCCTGCGACGGGTGTTATTGAGGTCAATGGTCTCCGTGCCGAAGCGCGAGATGGTGTGGCGGTTGAGGATGAGCGTGTGTTGCGGGTGACGGCCCTCGAAGACAGCGAAATCGTCCTCGTGGATGTTGCCTGATCCTTAAGAGCGGTAAGTCAAGAGCGTCTGCCTGGGGGCAGACGTTTCGCCTTCGGCGAGTTACTTGGAAAAGCACCCCAAGTAACCAAGGGTGCTTGCTCCTGGTTGGGCCCCTCGTTCCTCGGGGTTCCTTCACTCCGGTCTCGCTCCGTGGGCCCGCCGCCATCCGCCATCCATGGCGGGGGGCGGCTCTCGCGGCATCCATGCCGCTCGGCCCACTCCGCGAGACCTCCGTTCAGCCTGCACCGAAGTCGCGATTGGTGTCGTCTGGGCGTTATGTGTTTGAGGATCAGGATCAAAAGCAGGTCAACAGCTTCCCGGCTGAAGCCGGTCCTACAGGACACCGCGTGCATTCAGTGGGACCGGCTTTAGCCGGGAATGGACGCGGAGCGTCCCGAGATCCATGCCAACGCGGAGCGTGGGCACGATCAACAAAGCAACGCGTGCAATCGATGGAATTGGCGCGGACTGTAGGACCGGCTTTAGCCGGGAAGCTTTTGATCTGTACTTGATCTTGATTTTGATCTTCTTCCGCGATGGCTCAAACACCACAAATCGCGACTTGGGTGCAGGCCGAACGCAGACGGCGCGCAGTGGGCCGAGCGGCATGGATGCCGCGAGAGCGCCGTCAGGACATGGATGTCCGTTCGGCGCGGGCCCACGGAGCGTCGTCGGAGTGAGGGAACTCCGACGAAGGAGGAGCCCAACCGGGAGCACTAGCCCTTGGTTACTTGGGGCTTTATCAAGTAACTCGCCGAAGGCGAAACGTCTGCCCTTAGGCAGACGCTCTTGATCTTCTTACGCCACAGCGCAGGTTTAACCGGGGACAAGGTTTAACCGGGGACAGATTTATTTACGGTGGAGCGCTGTAAATAAATCAGTCCCCTACACACTACTTTGTATGCAACCCCTACGGCGCAATCGCCGAATCTACAAGCACCTGCGCCTCAGCCACCAGACGCTTGAGGTGATCCTCGCCCTTGAAGCTCTCGGCATAGATCTTGTAAATATCCTCAGTCCCCGACGGCCGCGCAGCAAACCAGCCATTCTCGGTAATGACCTTCAGGCCACCGATCGCCTGATCATTGCCCGGCGCCTTGCTCAGGATGCTTTCGATCTTCTCCCCCGCCAGCTCTGTCGATGTCACCTGCTCCGGCGACAGCTTGCTCAACAGCGCCTTCTGCTCGAAGTTCGCCTTCGCCTCAACGCGGGTCGAGACCGGCTCGCCCAACTCATCGGTCAACGCCTTGTACATCTCGCTCGGATCGCGCCCTTTGCGCGCGCGGATTTCCGCGGCCAGCAATGCCGGAATCAAACCATCCTTGTCCGTCGTCCAGACCGTCCCGTCGCGGCGCAGGAACGACGCACCGGCGCTTTCTTCACCGCCAAAGCCCAGCGAACCCTCGTACAAACCTTCGGCGAAGAACTTGAAGCCCACCGGCACTTCATACAGGCGGCGGCCCAGACGCTGGGTCACGCGATCAATCATCCCGCTGCTGACCACGGTCTTGCCGACGGCCGCGTCTGCGCGCCAATCGGGACGGTTCTGGAACAGGTAATCGATGGACACCGCCAGGTAATTGTTCGGCGCCAGCAAGCCACCGGTTGGCGTCACGATGCCGTGGCGGTCATGGTCCGGGTCGCAGGCGAAAGCCACCTGGAAGCGATCTTTCAGGCCGATCAGGCTCTGCATGGCGAAATTGGACGACGGGTCCATGCGAATCTTGCCGTCCCAGTCCACGCTCATGAAGCGGAAGGTCGGATCAACGAATTTGTTCACCACGTCCAGATTCAGGCCGTAATGCTCACCGATCGCCGACCAGTAACGCACGCCCGCGCCACCCAGGGGATCAACGCCCAAGCGCAGGTTGGCGCCACGAATGGCGTCCATGTCGATGACGTTTTTCAGGTCAGCCACGTAGGTGTTGATGTAGTCGTGGCGATGGGTGGTGTCGGCGCGCAGGGCTTTTTCGTGGGTGATGCGCTGGACGTTGACGATGCGCTCGGCCAGCAACTCGTTGGCCTTGTTCTCGATCCACTTGGTGATGTGCGAGTCAGCCGGGCCGCCGTTGGTGGGGTTGTACTTGAAGCCGCCGCTTTCCGGCGGGTTGTGCGAAGGGGTGATGACGATGCCGTCGGCCAGACCGGTCGTGCGCCCGCGGTTGTAGCAGATGATGGCGTGGGAAATCGCCGGCGTCGGGGTGTATTCGTCGCCCTCGGAAATCATCACGTTGACACCGTTGGCCGCCAGCACTTCCAACGCCGAAGCGGCCGCCGGGGTCGACAGGGCGTGGGTGTCGGCGCCGAGGAACAGTGGGCCATCAATGCCGTTGGCCTTGCGGTACAGGCAGATCGCCTGACTGATGGCCAGCACGTGCCACTCGTTGAAGCTCAATTCGAAAGAGCTGCCGCGGTGCCCGGAGGTACCGAAGGCAACACGCTGGGTCGCCACCGACGCATCGGGCTGGCCGGTGTAATAGGCCGTCACCAGACGAGGAAGATCGACCAGCAATTCTGCAGGCGCCAATTTGCCCGCGAATGGACTGATACTCATGCGAAACCTCCGTGGATGAAAAATAGGGAAATGACAAAAAGAAAAGGTCCCGACGAGGCGGGAAGCAACCTTAACCGCCGCCTGAAACGCCATTAGCGCGGCAGTTTACTGGCAGTTGGACAGTGGCGCTCGGCTATTGATCCGTAACGTCCTGAGACAATTAACAGAGGCTGATCAGAGTTGCCACCACGCCGGCAACAGCTGCTGAATCTTGCGCTCGGCGAAGCGATCGTCGATCAGCACCACCACGCCGCGATCGTCCAGACCCCGAATCACCCGGCCGGCGGCCTGTACCACTTTCTGCATGCCGGGGTAGAGATAGGTGTAGTCGTAACCGGCGCCAAACAACAGACTCATCCGCTGCTTGAGTTGCTCGTTGACCGGGTTGATCTGCGCCAGGCCCAAGGTGGCAATGAACGCGCCGATCAACCGCGCCCCCGGCAGGTCGATGCCCTCGCCGAACGCGCCGCCCAGCACCGCAAAACCGATGCCCTGACTGGCCGGCGTAAAGCGCTCGAGAAACGCCTGCCGTTCCGCCTCGGCCATGCCCCGAGACTGTTTCCACACCGGCACATCAGGGTGGCTGCGTTCCATCAGCTCGGCGACTTGCTGGAGGTAATCGAAGCTGCTGAAAAACGCCAGATAATTGCCCGGCCGCGCCTCGAACTGCCGCGCCATCAGCTCGACGATGGGCGCCAGCGAGGCCTGCCGATGGGTGTAGCGGGTGGAAATGCGGCTGACGATTTCCACGTCCAGCTGCGAGCGCTGGAACGGCGACTCGACGTCGACCCACGCCGTGGTGTCGGGCAGGCCCAGCAAGTCACGGTAGAAATGCCGTGGATTAAGGGTCGCGGAGAACAGCACCGCGCTGATCGCAGCGGTCAGGCGCGGACGCACGAAACCGGCCGGCACAACGTTGCGCAGGCACAGCCGGGACAGCGATTTGCTGCCCAGCTCACGCTTGCTGATGTCGAACAGGAAGTGCTCGTCGAACAGCTCGGCAATACGACCGAACTGGATCGCCTCGAAATAAAAGCTCTGCAACTCGTCGTTGGCCGCGTGGGGGTGCTCGTTGAAGTAGTCGCCGAACGCCGTGATGCACAGATTGAGGCTGTTCAGAAACTTGGCCGGTGTGGCGGCGTAGGCCTGGTACGGCGCGACTTGCTCTTTGTGCAGGGCGTTCCAGTCACGATTGAGCCGCTGCAGGGCTTTTTTCACCGGCTCCGGCGCGCTCTGCCGCACCTGATTCATGCTGTGCTGATCGAGGGTCGCGCTGTACATCGACCGCGTCCGCTCCACCATGTTGTGGGCCTCGTCCACCAGCACCGCGACCCGCCACTGATTGAACTGACTGAGCCCGAACAGCATGCCGCTGAGGTCAAAATAGTAGTTGTAGTCGGCGATCACCACGTCCGACCAGCGCGCCAGCTCCTGGCTCAGGTAATACGGGCAAACCTGATGGCCCAGCGCAACCTCACGCACGCCTGCCTGATCGAGCCACGGCTTGATCATCGCCTCGCTCCGCGCCGCCGGCAGTCGGTCGTAAAAACCTTTGGCGAGGGGGCATGAATCCCCGTTGCACGCCTTGTCCGGGTATTCGCAGGCCTTGTCCCGCGCGACCATTTCCAGCACGCGCAGGTTCAGCTCCGGCGCACTTCGGCCAATCACGCTCAGCGCATCCAGCGCCAGCTTGCGGCCCGGGGTCTTGGCGGTCAGGAAAAACACCTTGTCCAGCTTGCGCGTCGGCGCGGCCTTGAGCATCGGAAACACCGTGCCGATGGTCTTGCCGATGCCGGTGGGCGCCTGGGCCATCAAACAGCGCCCGGTGCTCACCGCCTTGTACACCGACTCGGCCAACGCCCGCTGCCCGGTACGGAAATCGGCGTGGGGAAACTTCAGAGCGCTGAGCCTATGGTCGCGGGCATCGCGGTGGGCCAGCTCCTGCCGCGCCCACTGCAGAAAGATGCCTGCCTGAGCTTCGAAAAATGCCTGCAACTCGGCCGCCGTGAAACGCTGCTGAATGAGGGTTTCCTGCTCACTGATGATGTTGAAGTACACCAGCGCCAGATTGACCTCGGCCAACTGCAGTTGCTGGCAAAGCAGCCAGCCGTACACCTTCGCCTGGGCCCAGTGCAACTGCCGATGGTTCGCGGGCATGCTGCTCAGGTCGCCGCGATAGGTCTTGATCTCCTCGAGCTGGTTCAGCGCAGCGTCGTAACCATCCGCCCTGCCCCGAATCTTCAGCTCATGAAACACCCCGCTCAACGCCACTTCGGTCTGATACTGCGGCCCACGCCGCGCCGCCACCGTCCGATGCCCGGCAATCCCCTCCTGCGCCGTGGGCGACGGCGTAAACCGTAAATCCAGATCCCCCGCCTTCGCCGTAAACTCACACAACTCCCGCACTGCGACCCGATACCCCGTTTCCGGATCGACAGCCGCCACCGCCACAGGCTCGACAGAAACTGCGCGGGTATCGGGGGAAATGCTGGAAATGGAAGTCACTGAAAAGGCTGGCCGTCGATCGGAACACTGGACGGACGCACAGATAACAGCTCAATGCGGTCGAGGCAAACGGAAATGGATTGGCGGACAGATTTCAGCGCAGAGCGCCAGGGGATACATTCCCACGCAGAGCGTGGGAACGATCAACCAAGCCGGTTTCAGGATCAAAATCGATGCTGTATGAACTGGCCTCTTCCCGGCTAAAGCCAGTCCTACAAAGGCATCGCATGCGTACAGTGGGATTTGCGGCGACCTCGACCGTAGGACCGGCTTCAGCCGGGAAGCTCTTGATCTGCGCAGCGCTTTTGATCTTGATCTTCCTACGCAAAACGCCCAAACGACACCAAACGCGACTTTGGTGCAGGCCGAACGTAGACGACGCGCAGTGGGCCGAGCCGCATGGATGCGGCGAGAGCGCCGTCAGGACATGGATGTCCGTTCGGCGCGGGCCCACGGAGCGTCGTCGGAGTGAGGGTATTCCGACGAAGGAGGAACCCAACCGAGAGCAAGCACCCTTGGTTACTTGGGGATGGTGCGACTTTCGACTTTTCCAAGTAACTCGCCGAAGGCAGAAACAGTCTGCCCCCAGGCGGACGCTCTTGATCTTAAGGATCTTGATCTTGATCTGAAAGGGACCTATCCCATCCGCTCTTGCACCAGCGCATTACGAATAATCACCAGCATCGACTCAATATTCTGATCCCAATCCACCGTCGCGCTGACCCGCACACACTGCTGATGCAACCCCCGCACACTGAACAACTCCCCCGGCGCCACCACGATCCGCTGCTCCAGCAACCGATTGAACACCCGCGCTGTATCCACCCGATGCACACTCTCCAGCCAGATCGACGCCCCACCCAGAGGACGCACAAACGCCACCTCATCCCCCAGATATTGCTCCACCCCACTCACCAACTCCCCGACCCGCCGCTCAAGACAACCCCGCAACTCACCCATGTGTCGATCCAGCTGCCCCGACGCGTACAACCGCGCAATCGCCTTCTGCCGAACCGGCGGCAAACGGAACGAACGCAACACCCACTGCTGATGCAACAGCGCCCGCGAATGCCGACTCAACAGATACCCGAACGGCGCCTCCAGTCCGATCATCTTGTCGAACGCCCCCAGCACAAGCAGCCGCTGCGGATCAATCAAATCCCGAAACGGCGAACGGCCCTCCTCGAAACACAAGCCGCCATGGGTATCGTTCTCCAGCACCCACAATCCCTGCAGGTTCAACACCTCCGCCATCCGCACACGCTGGGCGGAAGGCATCAATTGCCCGCGAACCGGGTCCATCCGCGACGACACAATCGCCATTTTCACGCCTTCCTGCTGGATCAGCGCACCCAGCTCATCGACGTCGATGCCCCCTTGCGCGTCGGTGCAGACTTCAATCACCCGAATCCCGTAGGCCTGCAGTGTGCGCAGAATGCTCCAGCCGCACGGCGACTCCACCAGCACGGCGCAATCACGCAGTTGCAACGCTTCAATGACCGTCTTCAGCACGCCGGTCTTGTCAGGCCCGATGAACACGTTGTCCGGGTGCCAGCAATGCTCGGTGGAAGAGGTGTAGTGGCCCGCCAGGGCCGTGCGCAGCTCGACATCGCCGAAGGGCTGAAAACGCGGGTCGGGCTGGCAAGGGTAGTGACGCATGAAGTCGCGCTCAACGCTTAGCAGCGCACCGTGAAGCGACACCAGCAGCGTCGGCTCATCGGCGCCGAAGACGAACATGTCCGGGCGCCGGGCGCTGGCATGGAAACGCGTGAACACGTCATCGCCTTCCAGCGGCATATCGTTACAGGGATTGGGCAGCGCGAAATAGCCGGACTTGGGCACGGAACAGATTCGTCCTTCCTTTTCGAGCAGGCTGTAGGCGTTCTGCACCGTGGAAATCGAAACGCGCAGCCTTCGCGCCAGCAGCCGCAACGAAGGCAGACGTACAGCCGGCCCGGACGATATTTCGTTGGTCAGCCTGAGCAGGTAGCGGTACACCCTCTGGTAGGCAAAGTCGGTCTTGTTGTGATTCATCGAACACCCCATCCATGCGCCAGGCGCAGGGTCATTGAGAAAGAACCCCGTCGACCGCCCGAGGCTCGTCGCATCACTTCGCATCAGTTCACGGAGCAGCCTTCAGCGCCCCGAAATCAGTTCCGTGGTCCGGGCGCCGGTGAGCGGATCGACCGTCGCCACCCGGCGTTTGTCAGGGTCGCTGGCGCGTACCCGGGCGATGATCGACTGGTCGTCGTTGAAGTCCACGTGGCGCTTGGCGTACAGCGATTGCAGTCCCTTCAGACTGAGGCCGCTGACTTCCACCAGCCAGTGCGGCACCAGGTCCGGGACGATCTCACCGGCGAGGGTCTTGTGCAGATCGCTGAGCCCTACCAGCATGCCGGGGTGATACCGACGCAGGAAATCCTCGAGCCGGGCGCCGGCGTCGACGAAGGGCGAGAACAGCAGGCACACCCATTGCGTCTCGCCCAGGCCAAATGCCTCCTGACCGTAGCCTTCGGCCAGCTGACGGCGGTCGTCGATTTTTTCCGGGCTGTCGTAGGCGGCCAGCGCCTGGGCGATCAATCGAGCGGGCATGCGTTTGCGGCGCATCATGGCGCCCGCCAGCTGCAGGTACTCGGCGATGCCCTCGCTGTACGCCCTCCCCTCAATGAATTCGGCCTTTAGCCCGCGCAGGTGGGCCATCAGCAGCGGGTTGGCGCAGTCCGATTCGCTGAAGCTGAACGCCAGGTCATCAAAACGGAAGCCCAGAAAGTCAGTGAGCAGCCCCCAGTGTTCCTCCGTGCGAAAGCCGATGAGGTCCGCGGCAGTCAGCAACGTCGGGGCGATGTTGCGGTGCGGGTATACCGGTGGCCGGCCGTAGCCCGTCCCGTCTGCCGCCTCGCCGTACAGCTCCTCGTAATAGGCGCGCCCGACCCTGTCGATGACGCTCAATGCTCCGCTGAAACCCAAGGTGTGCCAGGGGTCGACTTTTCGACCGCCATGGCGCGCCAGACGCATGATCCAGGTCGCGTACTGTTTCTGCTCCTTGAGCGAGTCGCCGCTGATTACCGCGTGGACGCCGTCACCCCAGCTGGCAGCGCGGACCAGGAAATCCGCCATGCCCAGATAACAGCTGTTGCAGAAGGTGGTTCGCGCATCGCCAGCGGTCAGGTGGCCGCCCAGCAGCAGGTCGGAGCGATTCTGTTCACGACCCGCCGTCGAAAAGGGCAAATCGGGCTCGAAGATCTGCACGTACTGATGATCGATCACCAGCAGCTCGACCCTCGGGTCGTCGTGGAGAAACAGCGCCGAATAGCAGCGGTCGATGTTGCCCATTACCGCCGAGGTAATGCCCGCATGACGCATGTTGGCCACCCGCAGCCTGAACGTTGCCGGCCCGCGTGCGGCGATGGTCAGTTGCGCAGCACGCAACATGGCCACGGTATAGGCGCTGTCTTTGCCGCCGCTAAATGCCACCAACACTTTATAGCCGCCAATCCTGTCAATTCCGCCTGCGGCGACAATCAAACGCTGGATCAACAACTGCAGCGCTGTTCGTTCGTTGCGATTCAAATAACCTGAAAGACGCTGCAGCACTTGCTGATAGACATAGTTCATGGCTTGTTCGCGCATTGAACTCATGGCTTCACTACCCGACTGATCTGCCTGGCGACACTGTTGGCCATAAGAAGCTTGATATCCCTGCAGGAGGCTGGCCCAACCGTTATGGCCGCGGCGGACCGATTATCAGGCAAAGCAGAGGGCGGCAGGTCAATAGGCATCGACTCGTTCCTTGAGCATTTAATTATTGAAACTATTATCGACGCCTACAGAACAATTACAAGCCAGTCACTACCGACACGTGAATGTTCTCCTTTCGGCAAATCCGAATCGGAATTAAACAGGGCTGTTTAAAACTGTGTTTAGTAAAACGGGCAATGTATTGATTCGACTGCATTTAAAATACTTGTCAACGCCACGCATGACGCGCGCTGATCAATATATTAAACACTCCATAAACAAAAAGCCTTCCAGAAGATTCGGGAAGGCTTGAGTGATACAACATGACCCGTGACTGACAGGGCGGATACCTTCAAACCGGTCTCCGACACCTCAATCCCGACGCTGGATCAAAAGCGTCGAGCATTCAATGAGCGCGATGGTCTGCACTCAGGATGGATCGACCTCAACCACCACACGACCGCCTACCGGGCAACCGTCCATCAAACGGTGGGCTTCGACCAGTTGATCGAAGGGAAACACTTTGGTGATCTGCGGCACCAGCATGCCATCCGCCGTCATCTGGTTGATATCGCGCAACGCCCGCTTGATCGCCTCTTCGTCCTGCTTGATGCCCAACTCCGGCTTGCCGGTGAAGTTGCCCACACAGTGCACGAAGAACTGAATGTTCTTCTGAAACGCTGCACACGCCGGGAACGGCGTCTGGTTGCCGCCTTGCAGGCCATAGAGAATCAGACTGCCACGTGGCGCCAGCACATCACCCAGGATCGACATCTGCGGACCACCCAGACCGTCGAGGACAATGTCCACGCCGCGGTTGTCGGTGTAGCGGTTGATCGTCAGAAGCAAATCCTCTTCTTCGGTGACGATCACCTTGTCCGCGCCCATTTTCAGCAGGTATTCGCGGCACGCGTCGGTCTTGGTCGCCGCGATCACCTTGACGCCGAGCGCCTTGCCCAGCTGCAGGAACGCAGGC
This sequence comes from Pseudomonas sp. W5-36, assembly GCF_046540455.1. Classification (NCBI taxonomy): domain Bacteria; kingdom Pseudomonadati; phylum Pseudomonadota; class Gammaproteobacteria; order Pseudomonadales; family Pseudomonadaceae; genus Pseudomonas; species Pseudomonas sp. W5-36. The sequence goes on from NZ_JAXCIQ010000015.1 coordinate 135,404, forward strand.
CCCGCGCAATGGCTGGCATCGGTCACCAGCGCCGTTTGCCCGGGTTTGGCCCGTGCCAGTTCAACGAACGCAAAGTACGCCACCAGCATCGGCGTGTAGTGGACGGCCGCCTGATTGGGCGTCAGCACGTCCGGGTAATGGGTCACGGAAGTGCGCGGCAACAGGATCAGCTCGCCATAGACCGGGTACACATTGACGTCAGCCGAAGGGAAGCTGGCGACCTTGTCGCCCACTTTCAGGTCGGTCACGCCATCGCCGATAGCAGTAATGACGCCCGCCATTTCGGAACCCAGACCGGCCGGCAGGCGAGCCTGGGATGAAGCCAGATTTTGTCGCCACAGCACGTCGTACCAGGTGACGCCGATCGCCTGGACGCGCACTTGCACCTCACCGGGTGCAGGCAACGCGACCGGCAGCTCTTCTACTTTGAGCACCTCGGCCGGACCGAACTGATGAAAACGGATCGTGCGGGACATTTCGAACCTCGCCTTATGAACCTTGATGCCCTGAACTCTATCCGGACGCCGCCGGTAACACTATCAGTGGCTATTAATAGTCAACATGCCTGCTGTCGATTCTGATGGGGCAAGCGGTCGCCGAATCTGTAGCAGCCGTCCCGGGCCTGCAGGGCGCACATTGTTGGGTGCTCACGGCGACATTGCAACCCGGTGGCCCAATATCGATGAATCCCGGGCGCCACGCTGGCTGCATCGACGCAGATTACAAAGGGCCAGTACATAGGGATTGGTGTGTTTCTGCCCGTCAAGGTTTCATCGGCGCCTATCGGCGGCAGCGCACGAAGCGCATTTCCAGACACGCCGGAAAATTCAACGATGCAGACAACCGGTATTTACCCGTAATATCCCTGCCTGAGTTGAACACGTGGCGTGCGTCTGGGCCGCCGCTGCTGTTTTGAACCTGTATCGACCCATGTCCCCGAGACCCCCGTCATGAATCGCAACGACCTGCGTCGCGTCGACCTCAATCTGCTCATCGTTTTCGAAACACTGATGCATGAACGCAGCGTCACCCGCGCGGCCGAGAAGCTGTTCCTCGGTCAGCCGGCGATCAGTGCGGCGTTGTCGCGGTTGCGCGGGCTGTTCGACGATCCGCTGTTCGTGCGCACCGGCCGCAGCATGGAACCCACCGCGCGGGCCATCGAGATCTTTGGTCTGCTGTCCCCTGCCCTGGACTCCATTTCCACCGCCGTCAGCCGCGCCGCCGACTTCGACCCGGCCACCAGCACCGCCGTGTTCCGCATCGGCCTGTCCGATGAAGTCGAGTTCGCCCTGCTGCCCTCACTGCTCAAGCGCCTGCGCTCGGAGGCCCCGGGCATCGTGCTGGTGGTGCGTCGCACCAACTACATCCTGATGCCCGCACTGCTGTCCTCCGGCGAAATCTCCATCGGCGTCAGCTACACCGACGACCTCCCCGCCAACGCCAAGCGCAAAGTGCTGCGCCGCAGCAAACCCAAACTGCTGCGCGCCGACACCATGCCGGGGCCGATCACCCTGGACGACTTCTGCGCCCGCCCTCACGCACTGGTGTCGTTTGCCGGCGACCTGGGCGGTTTCATCGACGAACACCTGGAAAAAATCGGCCGCAAACGCCACGTCGTGCTGGCGGTTCCGCAGTTCAACGGGCTGGCGACGCTGATTGCCGGGACTGACATTGTGGCGACCGTGCCGGATTACGCGGCTGCCGTGTTGACGGCTGCAGGGGGTGTGCGCTCGGAAGAGCTGCCGATTGAATCGCGTACGTTCGAGCTGCACATGGCTTGGCGCGGGTCGCAGGACAATGATCCGGGGGAGAGATGGCTAAGGTCGCGGATTCAGATGTTTTTTGGGGACCCCGATAGCCTGTAATGGAATTCCACTAGATTCCATAAAACCGTTTTATAACAACAAGTTATTGGTCGTTTAAGTCCATAGCCGTCTGTCTAAATCCAATGGATTCCACGACTCGCGGGGGCATAATTGGGGGCAAATTTCGGTTCCTTGAAGAGGATGCTCCCACCGATGCCCCCAGATAATGCGGTTGTTTTCAGACGAAAACTCAGCGATGCCTTCATCCGCTCGCTGACCGAACCCGGCAAACACGCTGACGGCGAAGTTCCTGGTCTCTACTTGGAGGTGAGGGCGTCTAGCAAGGTCGGCAAATCCCCTTCCAAGTTCTGGCGCTTGAAGTATCGGCTGCATGGCAAGGAAAACCGCTTCTCCATCGGCGCTTACCCTGACATTGGTCTCAAGGAGGCACGCGACATTGCCCGCAGCGCACGCCGCGACGTGGCAAACCACACCGCGCCGCTCAAGGCCAAGACCGCCAAGATCGAGGCGCAGCTCCTCAACGAGGAGCGCACATTTGAGTACGTAGCCAAACAATGGTTGGCCTTCAAGTCAGCCGAACTGGTGACCAAATCCATCTCGGGGTTTAGCGGAGCGCTGAACAACCACATCTTTCCCGCGATTGGTAAAAAACCGGTCAGCGAGATCAAGCTGGAGCACATCACCACGATTATTACGGCGTTGCGCCGTCAGCGCACCATGGCCATGGCCCGGCGCGTGCGTACTATCATCCGTGCCGTCCTGGGCTTTGCCGAGGGGCGCGGATGGGTGGAACGTAATGTGGCGCTTAGCAACATTGAGGAGTTGAAGATCCGCCATGTCGTGACCAGCAACCCGGCAATCGAAAGGCCAGCCGACCTGGGCAGGTTTCTTCTGCGCTTGGATGACTGCAACGACGGCAGCGTTGCCACTGCAATGCGTCTGCTGGTCATGTTGCCAGTCCGCCCTGGCGAACTCGTGCAGATGCGCTGGGAAGACGTCGACTTGGTCGACGCCGATTGGCGTTACGTAGTGAGCAAGACCAAGCATCTGGACAAGAGCAAGCACATCGTACCGTTGCCCGAGCAAGCCTTGGTCTTGTTACGCGCGCTAAGTAAAACCCGTGTTGTGGATGAAGAAGGCAAAGGATGGGTGTTCGTCTCGCCGGTCTATCCAGGCCGCCCCATTAATCCGACCTCCATGCTCAAGTCCTTTCAGCGTATCTGGCCGGAGTACGACATCACTGCCCACGGCTTTCGCGCCACCTACCGCACCATTGCCCATGAGCACTTAGGTATCGATCCAATCGTGCTAGAACTGTCGTTATCTCACCGAATGCCAGGTGCATTGGGGGCTGTGTATGCGCGTGCACAACTGCTAACACAACGCCGAGAGGCGGCTCAACAATGGGCAAACTACCTAGACCATTTGCGGCAAAACGCGGCTCGATTGACGACAGATTGACGATGCAACGAAATTCCAGAATATTGTCACAGTGGAACCTCAAAACGAAAAAGCCCACTCAATAAGTAGGCTCTTTATGATGACTTGGCTTTCAGCATCCAGGTTACTGAATATGGCGCGGCGGACGGGATCATGACTCATCCTCTAACGGTTTGAAAAGTTGGCAGTTTAAAAAATTAATCTACCGCAGATGGACTGAATTGTGTACTCATCACTCTGTGCTGTGAATGACGTCGTCTGAACACATTTCGAACATCTCCTTCTAGCCGGCTTTGATGCATGTGAAGGAGCACAGATCTCAAGGGAGCAAGAACCGGAATGCCATGAACAGCCCCGCGGCACTGGGAGAGCCTTGAACCGTTCTCCCTGCGCCGTCCGGATTGGTTTATTCAATAAATCGGTTACGGCCGGCCAATACCGCAAAGACAATCTGCAGGCACGCCGCAGATAACAGCAACCACAGTGATACCTGCCAGGTGCCGAAAACACCATGTAGCCAACCGGCCAGGAACGGCCCCACCGATCCTAAGCCATAGCCTACACATTGGGCCATGGCCGACAACGAGCTCGCCTGGTGGTGATCACGAACCCGCAGACCGAATAATGTCAGGCACGTGACCATCGACATCCCTGCCCCGACCCCGGCGAACAATAACCAGATCAAAGACAAGGCAGGTGCCCAGACCAGACCCGCCATGCCAACGGTGATCGCCAGCGAGCATACGAACCCCAGCAGACGCTGATCTTTCAGGCGCTTGATGGCAATGGAAGTAGACAGGTTGGCGACGACAGCAATGGCTTGATAGGCAAAGAGATGAGCACCCGATTCCGAGGCACCAATCCCGACCGAACTCGCCATGGCGGGATACCAGTCAATCAAGGTGTAGAACGTAACCGTCTGCAGTGCCATGAACATCGACACCTGCCAGGCGATGGCGCTTCCCCACACTGATTTACTTGCAGCAGGTGGTGCAGCAGGAGCCCGGCCACAAGCGCTCTTCAAGTGTGGCAACCAACATGCGATGGCTACAAGGGCAAGGACAAACCAAACCCCAAGGGAAGTCTTCCATGTATAGCCGGTAAGCACCGACAACGGAGCTGAAAGGCCGCTGGCCAGTGCAGCCATCAGGGCCATGGTTGCGGCATATAACCCAACGCACAGAGCTGCGTGACTTGGGAAGTCTCTCTTGACCAATGGAACAACCAACACATTTGCGGTGGCAATGCCTCCACCAATGAGCAACGTTCCTAACCATAGGCCAGTGTAAGTACCACTGGAACGGATGATGCAGCCGATTGCGATAAGGCACAGCGCACCAAATAACGCCTGCTCCAATCCAAAACGTCGCGTCAGCCAAGGAGCCAGCGGCGAGGCAGAAGCGAACATCAGCAAAGGCAAAGCGTTCAGAAGACCGGCAGCAGCGCCACTCAAGGAAAAATACTGCTGCACTTGGTCAAGAACTGGCCCCAGCGAGGTAATCGGTGCCCGCAAATTCGCGGCGATTAGCAAAATGCTAATTAGAAGGGATGAGGCGAATAGAGAGTTTCCGGCACGAACGGCCGAAGATGAACTTGTCATGAGTACCACGCACAACTGGGGACGAGTTAATCCCGTGTGTGCGTTGGTTGACGTTAACGCTTACGCAGAGCGCCAAAGCGCAATGTCTGCTGGTAGGGTAACAAACCGTGAGCAACATTTCAACCTATGGCTCCCCATGCATCTGAATCGCCCCGGGTTTCGTAGACACCTCCATGCCTTAAACTGAGGCCAATCAGGAGGTGCCATGAGCGACCCACGTTATCCCGAAGAATTCAAAATCCAAGCGGTCAATCAAGTGATCGAAAAGAAGCTGCCTGTCGCGGATGTGGCGGCGCGTCTGGGCGTGTCGAGGCATAGCCTCTATGCCTGGATAAAGCGCTACAGCAAACCTCAGGCAGAACGGCAGCAAGACGATGATCAGCACGCTGAACTGCGTCGTCTGCGAGCGGAACTCAAGCGGGTCACTGAAGAGCGAGACATCTTAAAAAAGGCCGCCGCGTACTTTGCCAAGGAGTGCGGCTGAAGTACGCCTTTATCAAGCAGCGCGCGGGCGACTATTCCATTCGACGGCTTTGCCTGGCGCTGAAAGTCCATCCCAGTGGTTATTACGCTTGGTTGTCTGATCCGCAATCTGCACGCGCTAAAGACGACCAGCGATTGCTGGGTTTGATCAAGCACTCGTGGCTGGAGAGCGGCGGAGTTTAGGGCTATCGCAAAATCCATGACGACCTGCGCGAGGTCGGGGAAGATTGTGGTCGGCATCGTGTGGCGAGGTTGATGCGTCTTGAAGGTCTGCGCTCTCAGACTGGGTATCGACGTCGCCGTGGAAAGTACGGCGGTAAGCCAGCGGTCGCCTCACCCAATTTGCTGAAGCGCCAGTTCGATGTCGTGGAACCCAACAAGGTTTGGGTCACCGACATCACCTACATTCGTACGTATGAAGGCTGGCTGTATTTGGCGGTGGTGCTGGATCTGTTTTCTCGTCAGGTCGTTGGCTGGTCAATGAAGTCGCAGATGACCAGTGATTTGGCCATTGATGCGTTATTGATGGCGGTTTGGAGGCGAAAGCGAAACAAGAGGTGATGGTTCACTCCGACCAGGGCAGCCAGTACAGCAGCTCTGATTGGCGCAGTTTTTTGAAGGCAAACAATTTGGTTGCCAGCATGAGCCGCCGAGGCAATTGTCATGACAACGCCGTGGCCGAGAGCTTTTTCCAGCTTCTGAAACGGGAACGGATCAAGCGGAAAATCTACACCTCGCGACAAGATGCTCGCAGTGATGTGTTTGATTACATCGAAATGTTCTACAACGCAAAACGCCGCCATGGTTTCAACAATCAGCTGTCACCGGTAGAGTTTGAAAAACGTTACGCAATGAGCTTGCAAGGTGTCTAGGGATGCTCCGATCAACTTGCCGCGCAGCGATGGCAGGTCATAATTCACCATGCACGCAGCGCTATTCCCTAAAAACGGTCTAACGCAGTGTGCGGCAGAGCGTTTTCCGCT
>NZ_JAXCIQ010000016.1:0-140165 GCF_046540455.1 Pseudomonas sp. W5-36
GGCCGAGCGGCATGGATGCCGCGAGAGCCGCCCCCCGCCATGGATGGCGGATGGCGGCGGGCCCACGGAGCGAGACCGGAGTGAAGGAACCCGACGAAGTCGGGCCCAACCAGGAGCAAGCACCCTTGGTTACTTGGGGTGCTTTTCCAAGTAACTCGCCGAAGGCGAAACGTCTGCCCCCAGGCAGACGCCCTTGATCTTGATCTTGACCTTAAAAAAAGCTGCAAAGCTACTCGCGCGTAGCGATCTCATCGAGGTGGTTCAGCAACGCCAGCGGATCCTCATACACCCGCAACGCCCCGGCGCGCTCCAACTCGCTCACGTCATACCCGCCCGACAACAGCCCGATCCCCGTCGCCTTGCACCGCCGCGCCGCCAACATATCCCAGATCGCATCACCCACCACCAGACAATCCTCGATCCTCGCCTCAATCTTCTTCGCCGCCGTCACAAACAAATCCGGGTCCGGCTTGCCACTCTTCACATCATCCCGCGTGATCAGATTGATCTGCTCCGGCTCCAGCCCCAACGCCTTCAGATTGATCCGCGCCGTCGACATCTCCCCACTGGTCGCGATGCACCAGGGAAAACCCTCATCGTCCAGCGTCTTCAACAACTCCACGGCGCCCGGCAGCGCAATGATCTGATCCTGAGTTCTCTCATACGCCTCAGCGTGCCTTTCACTCAACCGCTCAGCCTGCGCCTCAGTGATCTCCATCCCGGTTTCACGGGACAACATCTTCAGCATCAAGCCGCCGCTCATGCCGATCTTGCGGTGGATGCGCCACATCGCCAGTGGAATGTTCTCTGAATCAAGGGCTTCCTTCCATGCCGTGACGTTTTGGTAAACGCTATCGGTCAAGGTGCCGTCGAGGTCGAAAAGGAAGGAGGTATTGGATCGCATGGTGTGGCTCCGTTGGTCAACAGGTCATCCGCTGACAATGACTAAAAATAAAAGGGAAGCGCCCGGCGTTCAGGCCGGGGCATAAAAGCGGTTCAGGACAACCCGAGTGTCAGCCGCTTCAACCGGCATTCCACGACCTTGTCGTAGAACTCGGAAAGCGCGTCGGCCTGCTGCGCGTCAATGCCGCCGCAGCACCACAGCCCGAGCACGAAGCCGTTGGCCTGAGCGCCGTTCTTGACCGCGTCAATGGTCGAGCCCGACGCATGGATATCAGCCAGGATGCGCTCGCTTTGCGGTCGCAGTACGGGGGGCAGGTGGTCGAGGATGTCGGTCATGGGGAAGGCTGCCTTTCAGTTCTCTGTCCGGCTGTCTGTGTCTGCACAGCAGCGGTTGAATGCTCATGCAAGACCTGACCGGGAGAGGGGCGCAGCGGTTCCGACAAATTCTTCAAATGACCGCGAACGGCAGGGGTCGTGGGACTGGCTTTAGCCGGGAAGGGGTCGTGTGTTACACCACAACACTGATGGTGTACAAACCGGCCTCTTCCCGGCTGAAGCCGGTCCCACCAGAATCAATCTATACGCGGGTGCTGCTGAACCAGCGTCTCGCGCTTGGCTTGCAACTCGGCAATCTGCGTGTCGATGTCTTCAATCTTCTGCTCAATGTTGTCGTGATGCTCCTGCAGCAGCTCACGGGCTTCGTTGAGGTCCGACGCCGCCGGCGCGGCGCCACGTAAAGGCTTGTTCGCGGTTTCTTTCATGGTGAGGCCGGTGATCAGGCCCACTACCGCTACCACCATCAGGTAGTACGCCGGCATGTACAGGTCCTGGGTGGTTTCAACCAGCCAGGCGACCACGGTCGGGGTCAGGCCGGCAATCAGCACCGAGACGTTGAAGGCACTGGCCAGCGCGCTGTAGCGGATGTGGGTGGGGAACATCGCCGGCAGCGTCGACGCCATGACACCGATGAAAAAGTTGAGGATCACCGCGATCAATAGCAGACCGGCGAAGATCAGGCCCAACTGGCCGCTGTTGATCAGCTTGAACGCCGGAATCGACAGCACCAGCAGCGCGATGCTGCCAGCGATGATGAAGGGGCGACGGCCGATCTTGTCGCTGAGGAAACCGATCAGCGGCTGCACGAACAGCATGCCGACCATGATCGCCACGATGATCAGGACGCCGCGGTTTTCGCTGTAATGCAGGTTGTGGGACAGGTAGCTCGGCATGTACGTGAGCAGCATGTAGTACGTGACGTTGGTCGCCGCGACCACGCCGATGCAGGTCAGCAGGCTGCGCCAATGCTTGGTCGCGACTTCCTTGAACGAGACTTTCGGGCCGTGTGCCAGGCCTTCGCGGTCACCCTGTTCGAGCTTTTCAACGTGCTGCTGGAACGCCGGGGTTTCTTCCAGCGCGTTACGCAGGTAGAGGCCGATCATGCCCAGGGGCAGGGCGAGGAAGAACGGCAGACGCCAGCCCCATTCGAGGAACTTCTCCTCGCCGACCACGGACGAGATGAGCACCACCACGCCGGCACCCAGCACAAAACCGGCGATCGAGCCGAAATCCAGCCAGCTGCCAAGGAACCCGCGTTTGCGGTCCGGCGCGTATTCAGCGACGAAGATCGAGGCGCCGGTGTATTCGCCTCCGACCGAAAAGCCCTGGGCCATCTTCGCCAGCAGCAAAAGGATCGGCGCCCAGATGCCAATCGATTCATACGAGGGAATCAGTCCGATGGCAAAGGTACTCAAGGACATGATGACGATGGTCGCGGCGAGGACTTTCTGTCGCCCGTACTTGTCACCGATGGCGCCGAAAAACACGCCGCCGATGGGGCGAATCAGGAAGGGCACGGAAAAGGTCGCGAGGGCCGCGATCATCTGCACGCTGGGGTCGGCGCCGGGGAAGAAGATCTTGCCCAGTGCGTAGGCCACGAAGCCGTAGACGCCGAAGTCGAACCATTCCATTGCGTTACCCAGCGCGGCGGCGGTGATGGCCTTCCGCATCTTGGCATCGTCGACAATAGTGATGTCTTGCAACCCGATCGGGTTGACGGTTTTCTTGCGTGATCTCATAAAAGTCCCGGCAGCTAGAAGTGTGACGTTGCGACGTTGTGGCGATCGGCATTGCGACCCACGGCAGCGCATACACTCGAAAGAGGTGGTGTGCTGTCGTAATAGTGGCAGGCCCATCTGCATCAGATAGGACCCTGACACAATTAATTCAGAAAAATCCCTGGTTTTTTGAAATTTATTCAAATGAGTGATTAATCGAGCAGCTCTATCGTTCGATAAAGTCAAACAGGTTGGATCCAATGAATTAAATGCATCAGAACAAGACGGGCGGTAGTCTTAGCCTATTGATTAAGTGATGGCTCAATGACATATTCACTGCGCCTTCAACTCATGCCCACGGAAAAAAATGCGCCCCTTCAAGTCACTTGTTGCAGCCTCGGTGCTGATCAGCGGGTGCAACGGAATGCCCACCGCTTTCACCCAGGATCCTGTCTTTGACCAAGCCTTCGTCGTCCATTCCGGTGCGCCGCTGCCCTATCTGTTGATGGGCACCGCGATCCAGTGGAATGAAGATTACGCCGTCACCGTCAAGCACATCCCTTACATCTCCGGCGCGGTATTCCAGGGGCAAGGCGACGTACAGTTCTTCAAGCACAAGGCCGATTCCGTTCCGATGTGGCGCTCGTACCAGCCGGGTGAAGAACTCACCTCAGTGGGCTACAACTCCGCCTACATGTCGGTGAAAGGCACAGGCCGCGCCCTGCCGGCGATGATTCGCCTGGACGCCAAAGAAGGCAACGTGATGTACGGCACCCATGATGGCCCGGTGGCCAAGGGCATGTCGGGCGGCCCGGTATTCGCGGCAGACGGCAAGGTGGTGGGGATCACCGTGGCATTGCTGACCTCCAGCGACCTGGCCAAGATCAAGCGCCCGGACCTGGCCAACCAGCCACGGATCAGTATTTTCATGCCGTACAACGAAATCAACCGCGAGTGGACCCGTTACATGGCTCAGGCCAAGCCGGCCACGCCAGCGCCGACCCACCTCGCGGTCAACTGATCAACGCTCACGCAGCGCTTCGCGGGCGCGGTTGAGGGGTTTGATGAGGTAATCCAGCACGGTTTTTTCACCGGTGCGGATGTCCACCGTGGCGATCATTCCGGGGACGATGGCAAAGCTCTTGCCGGCCTTGTTGCGCAGTACGTCCGAGTCCGTGCGGATGTACACGCGGTAGTAGAAGATTTCCGGCTTCACCTCATCCTGAATCGTGTCCGGCGAGATGGTCACCACCTTGCCGTCGAGGCTGCCGTAAATCGAATAGTCATAGGCCGTGATTTTCACCTTGGCCTGCTGCTCGGGGTGGATGAACGCGATGTCCCGGGGCGAGATGCGCGTTTCGATCAGCAGTTGCTCATCCAGCGGGACGATCTGCATCAGCTGTCCGTTGGGCGGCACGACCCCGCCGATGGTGCTGACTTCGATGTCCTTGACGATGCCGCGCACCGGCGAGCGCAAGGTCAGGCGAGACAGCGAATCGCTGCGGCCGCGGATCACCGCTGACAGCATCTGCGCCTCGGCATTGGCTTTGGCCAAGTCCTCGCGGGCATGCACCATGTATTCAGAACGCGCCTCGGTGGCCTTGAGCTCAAGCTCGGAGCGCTGGCGGTTCAGGCGCAGCACTTCGACCCGGCTCGACGCTCCGATTTTCGCCAGGTTCTCAGTGATCGCCAGTTCGCTGCGCACCAGCTTCAGCGAGCTCTCGATGCCGGTAAGGGTTTCGCCGAGGCCCCTGCGCCGGGCGTTGAACAAGTCGGTTTCGGCGCGACGCAGCTCCGGGTACTTGTCCAGCGACGCATCGAACGTCAGCGGCTTCTCGCTGACTTCGGCCTGCAGCCGGTTGACGCTGGCCAGCGCCGCCCGGTACTTCGCCTCGCTCTCGCCGACGTTCGACTCACTCTTCACCGCATCGAGCTGCGCCAGCACCTGGCCGCGCTCCACCAGCGTGCCTTCGCTGACGTTCAGCTCCTTGATGATCCCGCCCTCCATGGACTGAATCAGCTGCTCCCTGGAACTGGGCACCACCTTGCCGGTGCCGGTGGACACTTCCACCACCTGAAACCAGGCCGCCCAGGCAAGGAAGCACGCGAGCATCAGCGCGCACGTCCAGATCACCCGCACGCTCCCGGTGATGCTGCGTTCATCCTGGCCGTCGAGGTACGTGACTTGATCGCCAAGCCGTGGGGTTTGCTCCGTGGTCAGTGCGTTCATGCCTGCGCTCCTTGCGGCTGTCTGAGTCGGGTGAGGGCGGCGTCGCGGTGGTCATCGATGACGATGCGGCCGTTGTCCAGCACGATGATCCGTTCCACCAGTTGCAGCAGGCTGACCCGGTGGGTGGCGACGATCAGGGTGCGGCCCTGACACCAGGTCGAGAGTTTTTCCAGCAACTGGCGTTCTGTGATGTCGTCCAGCGAGGCGGTGGGTTCGTCCAGCAGCAGCACCTGGGGCTGACGAATCAACAGGCGTGAGAGCAGCAGGCTCTGACGCTGACCGCCGGACAACCCCAGGCCGCCTTCAAGAATCAGGTGGTCCATGCCCTTGGGCAACTGGCGGACAAATTCCAGCGCGCCGGTCACCGACAGCGCGGCGATGATCTCCTGATCGCTGGCCTGGCCGGCGCCGAGGGTGAGGTTGTCCCGCAGCGTGCCGTGAAACAGCCGCGCCTGCTGGGACATCAGCCCGACGTCCCGGCGCAGGTCGGCCGGATCAAGGTGGGCCAGCGCAATGCCGTCCAGGGTGGTTTCGCCACTGGACAAATCCATCGAGCCTGCCAGCGCCTGCAGCAGCGTGGACTTGCCTGCGCCATTGCGCCCGAGAATGGCGACGCGCTCGCCCGGCCGAATGTTCAGGTTGATGCCGCTCAGGGCAGGCGCGGCCTCTTCGCTGTGCTTGAAGCCGGCCTGACGCAACACGTAGTCACCACGAATGGCGGGCACATGCACGCGCTGACTGCCTTCGGGGTGATCGACCGGCATCTGCATCAGCCGGTTGAGCCCTTGCAGCGCAACCTTCGCCTGCTGCCAGCGGGTCAGCACGTGGGTCAGCTGCGCCATTGGCGCCATCATCCGCGAGGCCAGCATCGAGGCGGCCACTAGGCTGCCGGTGGTGAGGTCGCCGGCAATCACCATGGGCGCACCGAACACGATGACCACGGCAAACACCGCGCCCTGCACGTTCTGGGTCCAGGCCACCAGGCTGTTGGTCAGCGAGCGCAGTTTCAGGCTGCTGTCGGCCGACGCGGCGTTGTAGTGATTCCACTGCTGCTGGAAACGCTGCTCGGCCTGCAGCGCCTTGATGTCGTCCATGCCCTGCACGGTTTCCACCAGCATGGCGTTGCGCAGTGCGGCTTCGCGCATCGAGGCATTGGCCAGCCGCGCCAGCTTGCGTTGGGCAAGGACGCCGGGCAGCACCATCGCCACCAGCGCGACCAAAGGGATCAACACCAGTGGCCCGCCAATCAGGTAGAACACCAGCAAAAACAGAAAGAAAAACGGCATGTCCGCCAGCGCCGTCGCAGTGCTGGAGGTGATCAGGTCGCGGATCTGCTCCAGCTCGCGCAGCTGCGAAATGAACGAGCCGGTGGATTTCGGCCGCGCCGAGTTACGCAAGCGCAGGGCGTGGCCGAAGATCAGGTCCGAGACCCGCAGATCGGCGCGCTTGCCCATCACGTCGGTGATGCGCAGACGCATGATGCGCATGACGAAGTCGAACACCAGCGCCAGCATCACGCCGCCAAACAGCACGTACAGGGTCGGCAGGGATTCGGCCGGAATCACCCGGTCGTAGACCTGCATGGAGAACAGCACGCCCGCCATGCCCAGCAGGTTGGCGACCAGCGACGCCAGCATGACCTGGCGGTAGGGGCGCAGGTCGCTGAGCACGATGCGCCGGAACCAATGCTCGTCGTAGGGCTTGATGTAGTCGTCGGTGCGCACGTCGCTGAGGGGCTGAATCGGCCGCAGGACCACCGTGCGCAGGGCGTGCTCGGCGAGGACGGCCGGGTCGATGCGGCTCTGCAGGCCCTGGTCGCCGCTGTAGGCGATGCCCAGTTCGCCTTGCTCGCTGACGCTTTCGATCACGCCGACCTGGCCGTCGCGCAATTGCACCAGCAGCGGCGTGCGCCAGCGGGACAGGCTTTTGCGGTCGTAACGGGCGAACTTGACGCTCAAGCCCGCCTGCCGCGCCATGTAGCGGACCACTTCTTCGACTCGGCCCTCGCTGTTGGCCGAGGCCAGGCGGATGCTTTCCGGTGACACGTCGAGGCGGTAATGCCGGGCGACGGTGAGGATGGCCTCCAGCCACGGCGCGTAGTCCGGACGATCAGGGCCTGCCGCGGGCGCTTCAGGAATGACGACGGTCTCGGTCATGGCAGGATCTCCACGTGCTGGATGGTGCTGTGATCGATGCCGAACGCGCGGCGCAGCGCACCGCTGTTGTACAGGCAATCGATCTGCAGACGGCGCAGGTCAGCCTGGGTGTTGGCCAAGTCGAAGCGCGACTGGTGGATTTCCTGCTCGGCGTTGAGCAGGTCGAGCAGCGGCCGGGTGCCCAGTTCCAGGTACTGCCGGCCGTACAGCTCGCGGGCTTCGGTGATGCTGTTCTGCCGGGATTCCAGCGAGCTGAGCCGGCGCGTCAGGCCGGACGTCTGCGCCTGCGCCTCGCCCAGCCCTTGCCGCGCCTGCAGGCGTGCGGCGTCCTCGGCGGAGTCAGCGGCGGTCAGGGCGTAGTTGGCGGCGCGGCTGCGGGCGCTGGTGGCGCCACCCTGATAGATCGGCACTTCCAGATTGAGAAAGATCCCCGCCTGGGTGCGATTGATCGTCGAGTTCTGGTCGTCGTAATGATCGTCCAGAAACTGGTTGACCGAGGGCTGCAACGACAGCGTCGGGTAGGCTTCCGCCTTGGCCTGGGCCAGTTCGGCCTGGGCCTGGGTGCGCTGGGCGGCGGCTTGCAGCACGGCGGGGAGGGCGTCTGTGCTGATGGGGGCGGTGCAGGCGTCGGTCATCGAGGCGCTGAAGGTGCTGCTGACCTGGGGCGGGGTCTGCCGACCGAGCAGATTGGTCAGCGTCGACTGCCAGCGTGCATACAACGCTTTGTACTCTTGCAGCGTCGCCATGCCGCCCTCGGCCCGGGACTGCGCCTGAACCACGTCGGAACGGGTGCTCGCGCCCATGTCGCTGCGCTGCTTGGCCAGCTCGACGATATCGCCGATGCCGCGAATCTGCTCCCGGGCAATGTCCACCAGACGCTGATAGCGCTGGACTTCGATGTAGGCGAACGCGGTGTCGCGGCTGACCTGATCGATCGCCAGCAGAATGCTCGCCTGACTGCGGGCGGCCTTGGCACGGGCCGCCTCGACTGCGTTCGAGACCTTGCCGAAATCGTAGAGCATCTGTTTGAGGGAGATGCTCACCGACTGGCTGCCGTCGTCGCTGCCATAGCCGCTGGTGTAGCCGCCTTTTATTCCGCCGGAGATCTGCGGGTAGTAACCGGCTTCGGCCACGTTGATGCCCTCGGCCTGTTGATACAAGGTGCCGATCGCTTCGCTGATGCTGGGGTGCCAGTCAACGGCGAGCCGGACGGCCTGTTCGAGGCCCAGGGTCTGGCTGTCTTCCTTGACCCCGACCGCTGCGGGCCCGGAACCGCCTTTGGCATTGCTTTGGTGACTGCCTTCACGACCGTCGCCCTTGCTCCGCTGATCCGCGGGCTTCGCCTGCAGGCGGGAAGGGCTGATGCTGCGCAGGCCGGGATCGATCTGATCCTCCGCCAGCGCAATGGAAAAAATCGGGTGACACAGGCCGACGGTCAGGGCGACCGCCGTCCATTTCTGCTTGCGAACGCGCTCCACATGGCTTCCTTACTGTACGAATACAGAGCTTCCCTTTTGTTGAATCAACCGGCCGAGCGCATTGATCGGCCGGTTGAACCCCGCCTCCGGCAGCGCCAGAGGGCAGGCTGATCAGACGACGTGAATACCGTTCTGCACCCACAGATGATGGGTTGGATCTTCTTGCGGCGTGTACTGGGTGTAATCGACGCCATCGGCCTGTTGCGCGCCGCCGGCGACCCAGGTGTTGGTCATGTGCACGCTGTCTCCGCTGCCTCCCTTGATGATCAATGTGTTGCTGTCGGCCGAGGTAATGGACACCAGGTCCGCCAGGCTGATGGTCAGCGCGACGGCGCTGGTGTGGTTCAGGTCCAGCACCTCGATGTTGTGGATCCGGCTCTGCAGATCGCCCAGGTTGATGGTCGCGTCGCCCCCGGCCCACAGCAGGGTGTCGGTGCCCGTGCCGCCATCGACCGAGGCGAAATGCTGGTCGGCGATGATCAGCGTGTCGTTGCCGGCGCCGCCCTGCAGGGTGACCGCCCCACCATGGGACCCGTCCAGGGTGTCATTGCCGGCGGTGCCCTGGATCAGATCGGCACCGGTGGTGGCGATGGCCGTGGCGCTGTGATCATCGCCGCTCGCTACGGTGGACAGCGCGGCAAACGAGGTAGTGGCGACGGCACCGGCCTGTTCCAGATCAATGGTCAGCGTCGCCGTGTCGGTGGTGCCATTGGGGTGCTTGAGTTGGTAGGTAAAGACCTCCTCACGGCCGATGACCGCATCGGGCTGGCCCGGCGTCAGGGTGTAGGTGTAGCGCCCGTCGGCCTGCACCAGCAGCGAACCGTAGGTGCCGACAATGGTGGTGCCGTTGTAGCCCGGCGTCACGTAACTGCCGGCCGCCAGCACGTTGAGCACGGTGTACGCCGAGCCCAGTACATCAGCGCCGCCGCCGGCTGTGTCGGTGAGCAGATTGCCCGCCACCGGGGTGTAGCTGCCCACCACGAACTGATTGGTGTAGGTGGCGTCGTTGGTCAGGCTGATGTTGACCGTACTGGCGACACCGACGCCCCCGGCGGCGAGTTTGACCTGATAGCTGCCAGGTCCCTGGTCATCGAAGCGCGCGGCGTAATTGCCGCCGCCCAGATTGGCGAGCGAACCACCACTGTAGTTCTTGACCAGCACGTACTGGCCGGTGGCGGTGTTGAGCTTGTACAGGCCCAGGGTCAGGGACCCGAGCAGGCTGAGCAGGTTGGAGGAGTTGACCACTACCGTCAGGTCACTGATCGCACCGGCCGCCACGCTGGTGGTCCATGAACCACTGCCGCCCAGCACCGGCACGATGAACGGGCCCAGCGCCGTGGTAGTGATGACCTCCTTGTTGACCAGCGTGATGTCACTGACTGCGATGTCGTTGGTGGCATCGACCACCAGGGCCGGGCTGGCCAGGCTGGTATCGCTCCACACCTCGGTAGCCTGTGGGCTGTCGATGCGCACGTACAGATTGGCGGTGTCGCTGAGGCCATTGGGGTGCACCAGCTGATAGCTGAAGACATCCACTTTGCCGACGCTGGTGACCGCGCCGTCGGGCCGGTAGCTGTAGTTGCCGCTGGCGTCGATGGTCAACGTGCCGTACAGGCCTTGCACTGTGGTGCCCGCGCTGGCGGTGACGTAGCTGCCGTTTTTCAGCACCTGCAACACAGCGCCGTTGTCCGGGCCGGTCACGTCTGCCTGGCCATCAATGCCAGGGTTGGTGATGACGTTGCCGATCACGGGGGCACCGGCCACCCCGTTGAACTGGGTCAGGCTGGTGACGTCCAGCTGCAGCTGCGTGGTGACGTTGGTCACCACGCCAATCCCGGTGCTCGACACGACCAGCCGGTAATCGCCGCCCAGCAGATCGCCGATGTTCACCCGCACGCCCTGGCCGGTCAGCGCCACCAGATCGAGCAGGCCGCCGTTGCCATTGACGTCCAGGGTCACCCAATTGCCGCTGGCGTTCTTCACCTGCAGCGTATAGACCACGCCGTCGAGCAAGGACACGGCACTACCGGTGGTCAACGTCAGGGTCGGGTCGAGGCTGGTGCCGCTGTTGACCGTAAACACGAACGCCTTGGAGAAACCGGCCAACAAGGTGGTGAAGGAGTCCGCAACGTTCTGCGTGGTCTTCACCGGCACGAGGCTGACGGTGGCGGTGGCCAGGTTATCGCTGGCGATCACCAGCGTGTTGACGTCGATGTCCGGCGCGGTGACGTTGGCCACCACCGACAGGTTGCCCTTGATGTCAGTGAGGCTGACCAGCAGGGTTTCGCCGTTGATTTGCGCGGGGGCGAGGGTGACGCTGAAGATTCCCGTGGCCCCGACGGTGCCCGTCCCGATTACCGCGCCGCCGGTGGATTTGATTTGTACCGTCGAACCGACTTCGCCCGTGCCGCTGACGGTCAGGCCATCGACGCTGACCAGCAGCGCAGTGGGTGCAGCGGGGGGTGTCAGGTCAGGCGCAATGGCGCTCGCCGAAAGCGACACGTTCCCCGCGGCATCGGCCTGGGTGATGCTCAGCACCTGGTTGTTGATCTGCGCGGCGTTCAGCGCCACCGAGAAGCTGCCGTTGGCGGCGACTGTCGCGCTGCCGAGGACGACCCCGAGTGCGTTGCGCACGGTCACCGTCGACCCCGCAACACCGGTGCCCGTGACCACCGAGCCACTGGCGTTGATGCTCACCGCCGTCGGTGCGACGGGGGCCGTGGTATCAGGCGCCACCAGGCTGCCGGCGGCCGACACGTTACCGGCGACGTCCACCTGACGCACCGTCAGTGCCTGGCCGTCCAGTTGTGCGGCGTTGAGAGTGAGATTGAACGTCCCGCCTGCGCCCACCGTTGTGGTCCCCAGCAGCGTACCACCGGCGTTGAACACGTTGACCGTCGCGCCGGCTTCACCGCTGCCGCTCAGCGACAGACCGTTTGCAGCCAACACCAGAGCGGAAGGTGCATTCGGCGCTTGAAGGTCGAGGGCGTTGACCGTCGCGACGACTGATGCGTTACCCGACACGTCCGCCTGCTGGACGCTCAGCACCTGGCCGTTCAATTGAGCAGTGGAGAGCGATACAACGAATCCGCCTGCCGCGTTGACAACTGCAGTGCCCAGTACGACGCCTGCGGCATTGGTGACCCGTACGGTCGCGCCTGCTTCACCGTTGCCGCTGACCTGCAAGCCTGCGCCGTTCAGCGCGACGTTGGTCAGCGCAGCGGGTGGCGTGGTGTCGACGGCGCTGAGGTTTGCCAGCAACGAGACGTTACCGGCGACGTCACGCTGACTCACCGTCAGCACCTGGCCATTGAGCTGCGCCGTCGAAAGGTTAGCCGTGAAGCTGCCGTCCAGTGCAACGGTTGCCGTGCCGAGTACGACGCCGAGGCTGCTGCGCACCGTGACCGTCGCGCCGGCTTCGCCAATCCCGGTCAGGACTGTGCCGGCGCCATTAAGCACCAGCGCTGCGGGTGCATTCGGCGCGGTGATGTCGGGGGCGGTGACCGGCAATATGCCGGACTGCAAACCCACGCTGTCGGTCTGATACGCGTTGAGCACCTGACCGTTGGCTTGCGCCGGGTTCAACAAGACGCCAAACGTACCGCCGGCATTGACCACGGCGGTGCCGAGCGTAACGCCCGCGGCGGTGGTAACGGTCACCGTCGCCCCGGCTTCGCCACGTCCCGTCACCAGCGTACCGGTGGCGCTGACCGCAAGGTCGCTGAGCGCAGCCGGTGGCGTTGTGTCAGCCGCCACCACCGCAGCCGGCAACGATGCGCCACCTGCTCCGGTACTCGCCGTCACGCCAAGGCTTTCGCCATTGGTTTGTGCGGTGTTGAGGGTCACCGTGAACGTACCGCCAGCGGTGGCCGCCGTCCCGAGCACGGCGCCTGTTGCGCTGTACACCGTGATGGTGGTGCCCGTTGCGGCGCTGCCGGTCACGCTCAGACCGTCGGCGCTGACCTGCAGATTGGTCGGCGCATTCGGTGGCGGGGTCACGGGCACGGTGAGGTTGAGCGTCCCGGATACATTGTTGCTGGCGTCCACCTGACCGACCGTGAGCACGTTGTTGGCCGTGACGCCAGGGGCCAGGGTGACCACGAAGGTGCCGTTGGCCGCCACTTGCCCGGTGCCGAGCGTGACGCCGAGGGAGTCTTTGACGGTCACGATCGCGCCCGCTTCACCGCGGCCTGCCAACAGCAGGTAATCGGCGCTGATGGTCAGGTTGCTGACAGGATCAGGCGCCTGAGTGTCCGGCACTGTGTAAACCAGCGGCGCGGAAGCGTTGTTGGCCGCGTCCGTTGCAGTCACGGAGATGACTTGCCCGTTGGCCTGCGCAGGATTCAGCCCGACTTCGTAACGTCCCCCGGCGTCGGTCCGCGTGGAGCCCAGCAACGTGCCGTCGGCGGACCTTACGGTCACCGTGCTGTTGGCTTCGGCAGTTCCTTGCAGGATCGTGCCATTGCCGGTCAGCGAGATGAACGTCGGAATCACTGGCGGCGTGATGTCCGGTGCGGTGACCGCCACCGGCGTCGAATCGTTGAGTGCTGCATCAACCTGCACCACCGACAGCGACTGGCCATCAAGCTGCGCGGGCGCCAGCGCAAAACTGAACGTGCCGTCCGCGCGCACGATGGCGGTGCCGGGCAACGGCGTGCCCGCCACCGACACCGAGACCGTGGCCCCGGGTTCCCCGCGACCGCTGAGGGTCAGGCCGTCCTGGCTGACGGAGAGGTTGGTCACGGCGAGCGGATCGGTGACGTCGTCGGCCCGGTAAACCACCGTGCCGGACACGTTGTTGGCCGCATCGGTCTGGGTGACGTTGAGCGTCTCGCCGTTGAGCTGGGCAGATGACAGCGTGACGCTGAACGAGCCGTCGGCCAACACCGTGGTGGTGCCGAGGCTGGCGCCGGTGGCACTGGTCACTTTGACCGTGGCGCCTGCTTCACCGGTGCCGGTCAGGATCAGGCCGTCGCCACTCAGCGGCGCCAGGACCGGCAGCGCGGGCGGGGTATTGTCGGGGGCGGTAACGGGCGCGCCAACGGACGGATTGCCCGCAGCATCACGTTGCACGATCGACAGCAGTTCGCCGTTGATTTGCGGCACCGACAGCGAGACCGCGAAATTGCCATCCACACCCACCACGCCGGTGCCGACGAGGTTGCCTGCCCCATCGGTGATCAACAGGCTGGCACCTGCCTCACCGCGGCCGCTGACCACTGCGCCGGTGTCATCGATTTGCACGTTGGTGACGGGTGCGGGCGGCGTCAGGTCGGGTGAAGCCAGGGAGCCCGCAGCCGACACATTGTTGGCGGCGTCGGTGAGCACGACAAACACCGGCTGACCGGCGTTTTGCGTCTGTGACAGGTTGATCAGGAACGTGCCATCGACGCCCACGGTGCCGGTGCCGACTAGCGTGCCATCTGCCAAGGTGATGCGCACCCCCGCACCGACTTCGCCGCTCCCACTCAGCACGCTGCCGGAAGCATTGAACTGCAGATCGGTGGCGACGGCTGGCGGGGTCAAATCCGGCGCAGTGACCGTCGCTGGCACGCTGACATTGCCGGGTGGGTCGGCCTGCTGAACGCTCAGCACTTGGCTGTTGATCTGCGGGGTGGTGAGGGTGACGCTGAACGTGCCGTCGGCCAGAACCAAGGCGGTGCCGAGCAGCGTGCCGCCGGCGTCGCGGACGGTGACGGTGGCGCCGGCTTCACCGGTCCCGGTGACCACCGCACCGGCGGCGTTGATGCGCACGTTGTCCAGCGGGTCGGGCGGGGTGAAGTCCGGGGTGGTCAGGCTGGCTTGGGGTGACACGTTGCCGACGGCATCGCGTTGCACCAGCGTCAGCACTTCGGCGTTGGACAGCGCCGGGACCAGCACCAGGGTAAAGGCCCCGGTGCTGCCCACCGTTGCCGTGCCGAGCACGGTACCGAGGTCGTTGGTCACTGTGACAATTGCCCCGGCTTCACCGCGGCCGGTCAGCGTTGCGCCATCGCTGGAAATGCTCAGCTGCGTCAGGGCCAGCGGCGCAGTGGTATCGACCGAGGTCAGGCTGGCAGGCAGGGAAATATTCCCGGCCGCGTCAGTCAGGGTCACCGCCAGCAGTTCGCCGTTGGCTTGCGGGGTGGTGAGGGCGAGCTGGAAGGTGCCGTCGATGCGCACGCTGCCGGAGCCCACCAGCTCGCCGCTGGCGTTGAACACATTGACCGTGGCGCCAGGCTCACCGGTGCCCGAGAGCATCGCGCCGTCTGCCGTCACCGACAGGGCGAGCGGCGCATTCGGGGCGATCAGGTCTCTGGCGGTCAGCGCGAGGCTGGCCGATTCATTACCGGCGAGGTCGGTCTGGCTGATGCTCAGGGACTGGCCGGCAATCTGCGGCGGGTTCAGCGTCAGCGAGAAGTTACCGTCGAGGCCCACTTGCCCGGTACCCAGGATGACCCCGCCAGCGCCGAGCACCGTCACCGTTGCGCCCGCTTCGCCGTGGCCGGTCAGGGTGACGCCGTTGGCGTTAAGGATCAGCTCGGTGAGCTGCCCGGGCGCGGTGACATCCGCCGCCAGGTAACCGGTGGCCAGCGAGTTGATGCCGTCGCTGGACGTGGCGATGGCCGCAAGCGATTCACCGTTGAGCTGCGCGGCATTGAGGGGCGCGCTGAACGTGCCGTCGCCGTTGACCAGCGCCGTGCCCAGCAGCACACCCGAGGCGGTGCGGACGCTGACAGTGCTGCCGGCGTTGGCGGTACCGGTCAGCGTCAGGCCGTCTGCGCTGAGGGCGAGATTCACCGGCGCCGGTTCGGCGAGATTGCCGGGCGCAACCACCGTGCTGGCGTCGGAAGCATTGCCGGCGGCGTCGGTCTGGACCACGGTCAACGTGCCGCCGGCCACTGCCGCCGGGGTCAGACCGAGGGTGAAGCTGCCATTGGCGGCCACGGTCGCGGTGCCCAGCGCGTTGCCATTGGCATCGCGCACCACCACTGTCGCACCGGGCTCGCCGATACCGCCCAGGGTCAGGCCACCGGCGCTGACCGCGAGGTTGCTGACGGCGGCGGGCGCGACGGTGTCGGCGGCTTGGTAAGGCGCTGCCACCGAGACATTGCCGGCCGCATCAGTGGCCGTGACACTGAGGCTCTGGCCGTTGAGTTGGGGGCTGGACAGGGTGACCTGGAACACACCATTGGCCCCGGCGACGCCTGAACCCAGCACGCTACCGGCCGCGTCGCGCACGGTCACGGTGCTGCCGGCTTCTGCGTTCCCTGCCAGTTGCACGCCGCTGCCGCTGAGCAGCAGGGCGATCGGGCTGTCCGGTGCCGTGAGGTCGACGGACGTCACGTTGACCGCCGTCGAGACGTTGCCGGGCGGGTCTTCCTGGGTGACGGTCAGCACTTCGGCATTGAGCTGCGCGGTCGTCAGGGTGACGCTGAACGCGCCATTCGCGGCCACCAGCGCGGTGCCCAACAGGGCACCGCCAGCCGTGCGCACCGATACCGTCGCGCCAGGTTCGCCCCGGCCGGTCACGGTCAGGCCGTCGGCGTTCACCGCCACTTGGGTGAGGGCGGCGGGCGGGCTGATGTCCGGCGCTGTGAGGTTGATCGACGGCGAGACATTGCCGCTCGGGTCGGTCTGGCTGATGTCCAGGGCCTGGCCGTTAGTCGGTGCAGGAACGAGGGTCACGGTAAAGGTGCCGTCACTGGCCACAAGGGCGGTGCCAAGCAACGTGCCGGTGATGTCGAGGACGCTAACAGTCGCACCGGCCTCACCGGTGCCGGTCAGTGTGCTGCCGTTGGCGCTGATCAGCAGGTTCTGCAGCAGCGCCGGCGGGGTGGTGTCCACCGTGGTCAGGCTTGCGACGCCCGAGACGTTGCCCGCCACGTCGGCCAGGGTGACGGACAGCGGTTCACCGGTGGTCACGGCGTTCGGCAGCGTGACCTGGAACTGGCCGCTCTGGTTGACGATGCCGGTGGCGAGAACGTTGCCGGCGGCATCACGAATGGTCACGGTCGCGCCGGCTTCACCGACGCCGTTGACCACGGTGCCGACGTTGTTGATGGTCACACCGGTGGCGGCATCGGGCGCCTTCAGGTCCGGCGCACTGATGCTGCCGGTTTGCGACACGTTGCCCGCCAGGTCGGTTTGCGTGGCGGTGAGCGGCTGGGCATCCAGTTGGGGCGGCGTCAGTGCGATGACGAATGTGCCATTGGGCGCAACCGTGCCGGCGCCCAGCACGGTGCCGCCACTGTTTGTAATGGTCACCGTCGCACCGGCTTCACCGCGCCCGGTGACGGCGCTGCCATCGCCATTAATGGTCAGACCCGCCGGCGCGTCGGGTGCTGTGAGGTCATTGGCGACCACCAGCGCGGTGACCGAGGTGTGGCCTGCGTCATCGGTCGAGACGACGTGCAAACTCTGCGCGTTCAATTGAGCGAAACGCATCAGGATGCTGAAGCGGCCGAAGCTGTTGACCCTGCCGCTGCCCAGGCTGACGCCGTTGCTGTCGAGGATGTTCACCGTGCTGCCCGGGGTTGCGGCGCCGGTGAGAATGAAGCCGTCGCTGCTGACGGCCAGGTCACTGGGAGTCGCCAGCTGGGTGCCGTCCGGCCCTGGGAGGGTGACCGCGTTGGAGGCGTTGCCGATGGCGTCGGTGCTGATGACGTCGACGTTGGTGTTGTTTGCAGCAGGCGGAATGAGGCCGATAACAAACGTACCGTCCTGGCCAACCGTGCCGGTGCCGAGCACGACATTGCCCGGCCCGCGAACGGTGACGGTGGTGCCGGGTTCGCCGACCCCGGAAACGTTCGCGCCGTCCGGACTGATCGCCAGATTCGTCACATCGACCGGTGGTGTGGTGTCCGGTGCGAGCACCGGGGTCGCCAGCGAATCGTTGGCACCATCGGTGGCGACCACTTGCACCGTCTCGCCGTTGCTCAGGATCGGCGCAACGTTAAAGATGAAAATCCCGTCCGCCCCGGCAACGGCAGTGCCGATCTCAACGCCAGCGGCATCGAGAATTCTCACCGAGCCACCGGGCACGGTGGTGCCGGTCAAAAGCCCGGCGGCATCCAGCGTCAGGCCGCTTGGCACGGGCGGCGCGGTGAGGTCGGGTACCGTGACCGAACCGGCCAGCGAGGGCAGGGTGCTGGCGTCGGTCTGGGTCACGCTCAACACCTGACCGTCTAGCTGCGGCGGGCTCAGGGTCACCGCGAAAATGCCGTTGGTTCCCACGATGGCCGAGCCCAGCAGGGTCCCGCTGACATCCCGCACTTGAACGGTATCGCCCGCAACGCCTGTTCCGGAAACGGTCAGGCCGTCGTTGCTGATGGTAATCCCGGCGGGCGCGCCCGGCGCAGTGGTGTCTGGCGCGTTGAGCGAGGAGGCGGGGGAGATGTTGCCGGCGGCGTCGGTCTGCTTGACCAGCAGCACCTGGCCGTCGGCCTGGATCGCGTTGAGGAGGACGTCGAAGCGGCCGTTCAGCGGGTCGGCCGTGGCGGTGCCCAGCACGTTGCCATTGACGTCGAGCACGTTGACGGTGGCGCCGGGCTCGCCCTGGCCGCTGAGCGTCAGGCCATCGGTGCCAAGAATGAGGCCGGTGGGGGCGTCGGGGGCCTGGATGTCCGCCGCCAGCAATGGCGTGGCGGGAGAGGCCAGGGCCGAGCCGTCGACTTGCGTGACGCTCAGGGGCTGATTGTTGATCTGCGCGCTGGAAAGCGTCACTTCAAAGCGCCCGTCACTGCCGACCACCGCGCTGCCCAGCGTTGCGCCGAGGTCATCCTTGACGGTGACGGTGGCGCCGCTCTGGCCGTTACCGGTGACGATCAAACCGTTGGCCGACAGATTGAGGTTGGTCACAGCTCCCGGTGCGATGACGTCGGGCGCCGTGACCGGAGCGGCCACCGACTGGTTGCCTGCAGCGTCGATCTGGGTGACTTGCAACAACTGGCCGTCGGTTTGAGCGGTCGTCAGGGTCAGGGAGAAGCTGCCGTCGGGCCCGGCCTGGCCGCTGCCAATGACGTTGCCGGCCGCATCTCGCACCGTGAGGCTTGCGCCGGCTTCACCGGTACCGGTGAGGACCAGACCCGTGCCGTCGAGGACAACGCCGGTCAGCGACGCAGGCGCCTGGGTGTCGGGGGTGATGAAGCTTACCGACGGTGCCAGGTTGCCGGTGCCGTCACTGGCGCCGATCAGCAGGGTCTGGCCGTTGTTCTGCGGGCTGTTCAGCGTCACGCTGAAGCGACCGTCGGCGGCAGCGATCGCCGTGCCGAGCACCGTGCCGTCGAGGGTGGTGACGGTGATCGTTGCCCCGGCCTCGCCGGTGCCGGTCAGCGTTGTGCCGCTGGCGTCGATGCTGATCGCAGCGGGCTGCAGCGGGCCGTCGAGGTCTGGTGCGCTGACGGGGGTGGCAACGGACGGATTTCCGGCAGCGTCGCTCAGCACCACCTGCAGTGCCTGGCCATTGGTTTGAGCAGAAGCGAGTGTGACGGTGAAGTTGCCGGTTGCGGACGTCACGCCGGTGCCGATGACAATGCCAAGGGCGTCCCGTACCGAAACGGTCGCACCGGGTTCGCCACGGCCGGTCAGGATCAGGCCGTTATTGGCGATGCTGAGATCGGTGGCAGCGGAAGGACCGGTGACGTCGGGCGCGGTGACGGGAACGGTGACCGAGCTTTCGCCCTGACCGTCGACCGCGACCACGTCGAGCACTTCGCCGTTGGCCAGGCCCGGGTTGAGCACCACGGTGAAGCTGCCATTGCCGCCCACGGTCGCACTGCCGAGCAGCACGCCGTTGGCATCGCGCACCTGGACCACCGAACCGGCGCTCGCGGTGCCGGTCAGCTGGGTGCCGTCGCCATTGATGACCAGACCGGAAGGCGTGGTCGGGCCGATGGCGTCGGGCGCCGTGACCGCCAGCACGGTGGACGGCAGCCCTGCGCTGTCGGTCTGGATGATTTGCACCAGATCGCCGGGGTTGACCGGTGGAGTCAGGGTGGTGGCGAAGGTGCCATTGGCGCCGACGACCACCGTGGCGATTGGCGTGCCGTTGGCCACGAAGGTCACTGTCGCGCCGGCTTCTCCTTTACCCGAGACCTGCGTGCCGTCCGCGCTGATCACCACATCGGTGACCTGGGCGGGGGGCGTGGTGTCGGCGACGGTCAGCTCGGCGGAGGCGGAGTTGCCCGCCGAGTCCGTGGCGCTGACGTTGAGTTTTTCGCCATTGAGTTGCGCGATGTCCAGGGTCACGCTGAAGGTGCCGTCGAGACCGGCGCGGGCGACGCCAATAACTGCCCCCGACGCAGTGCGCACGAGGATGCGAGCGCCCGCTTCGGCAACACCTGTAAGGATCAGGCCGTCGGCCGACAGGACGAAATTCGAAGGCGTCACCGGCGCGGTGGTGTCCGGTGCTTGCAGTGCCACGTTGGCGGAGATGTTGCCGGCGGCATCGGTCAGGGTGAGCTGCAGCAACTGACCGGCGATTTGTGACGCGTTCAGGGTGATGTTGAACAGCCCGTCAGTGCCCACGACGGCCGTGCCGAGTACGTTGCCGATTGCATCGATGACGCTGGCGATACTGCCGGCTTCGCCACGGCCACTCACGATCAAGCCATTGCCGCTGATCGCGATGCCGGTCGGCGCATCGGGTGGCGTGGTGTCGCCAGGCGGGGTGATCTCGATGTCCGGCGCCAGCGCCTGAGCCGGCAGGGAGACGTTGCCGGCGGCGTCGACCGCATTCACGGTCAGCGACTGGCCATCGGTTTGCGCGGGGCTGAGCCCGAGGCTGAAAGTGCCGTCTGCCGCAACGACGCCGCTGCCCAGCAGGGTGCCATCGGCGGCGCGCACCTGAATGGTTGCGCCGACTTCGCCGGAGCCTGTGATGCGCGTGCCATCGGCGCTGATGGCGAGGTTGGCCGGCGCATCGGGTGGGGTAGTGTCGCCAGGCGGGGTGATATCGATGTCGGGCGCCAGCGCCTGAGCCGTCGGGGAGACGTTGCCGGCGGCGTCGACCGCATTCACGGTCAGCGACTGGCCATCGGTTTGCGCGGGGCTGAGCCCAAGGCTGAAAGTCCCGTCCGCTGCGACGATGCCGCTGCCCAGCAGGGTGCCGTCGGCGGCGCGCACTTGGATGGTGGCGCCGACTTCGCCGGAACCGGTAATGCGCGTGCCATCGGCGCTGACGGCAAGGTTGGCCGGCGCATCGGGTGGCGTGGTGTCGCCGGGCGGGGTGATATCGATGTCCGGCGCCAGCGCCTGAGCCGGCAGGGAGGCGTTGCCGGCGGCGTCGACCGCATTCACGGTCAGCGACTGGCCGTCGGTTTGCGCAGGGTTGAGCCCGAGGCTGAAAGTCCCGTCCGCTGCGACGATGCCGCTGCCCAGCAGGGTCCCGTCGGCGGCGCGCACTTGGATGGTGGCGCCGACTTCGCCGGAACCGGTAACGCGCGTGCCATCGGCGCTGACGGCAAGGTTGGCCGGCGCATCGGGTGGCGTAGTGTCGCCAGGCGGGGTGATATCGATGTCCGGTGCCAGCGCTTGAGCCGGCGGGGAGACGTTTCCAGCCGCGTCGACCGCATCAACGGTCAGTGATTGGCCGTCGGTTTGCGGTGGGTTGAGCGACAGGCTGAATGTTCCGTCTGCCGCCGCGGTACCGCTGCCGAGCAGGGTGCCAGCGTTGTTGCGAACCCGAACGGTCGCGCCGGCTTCACTGATGCCGGTCAGGGACGTCCCGTCTGCACTGACCAGCAGATTGCTCGGGGCCACGGGAGCTGACGTGTCAGCGGCATTTCCACCGCCGCCACCACCACCGCCACCTGCGACCCCGCCCGCTGCCGCCGCCGCACCGCCCGCGCCCAACAGACCCAGCCCGGCAATCGCAAAGGTGGGGGTCGTCCCCCCCACCACGCCGGCTCCGGCGATGAGCTCATCCAGAGAGCTGACTTCGTCGAAGGTAAAGCCGGTGAAGGACTGAGCGTCGTACTGCGCCTGCCACAGGGTGCCGTCTTCGCCCTGAAACACCATGTCGCTGGTGGGGCCTTCCGGCGCGGTACTGAAGAAGTTGGCAACTTTGACCTGTTCGCCATTCTTCAAATTAACCACCAGGTCTTGCCCATTTCGGGAGACCGAAGCGACTTGGCTGGGTGGAACGGGCATTTGAACAACGGAGGGTGAATTGAGTGAAAGATCGCCCCACGTGTTGGCAGTAAGTTCGGAGGTTGCTTTATTGGCTACAACAATATTGTCCATTCTGACAGTCCTTTTCTTCGCTTTTAGCACTACAACAACGCGGGTAATGGCGTGTCATACCAGCCACCTGATTCATCGAGTCAGGCGCAGCTTTGTTTCTTGTTAGGCGTGACGCTGTTTGCCAATAATTTAGATCGGATCTATTCGAGATCAATGGAAAATACTTTGACGTTTATCGATATGACGAAATGGATGTGACGTAAGCCATTGCTACGTCAGCAAAAAATGTGAGTTAGATATCGATCTACCGATCGTCGGCGGTTTTAAGCAAATGTGCTCGTACGAGTGGAAAACGTTTGCGCGTTACAGTCGATTAGTTGAGGCGCCACTGTGGCTCTCGGGACTGGGTGGATCTCGTTGCGCATATTCACCTGAATGTGCAAACGCTGAAGGACGTGCTGCGTTTAATATTTCACGACGGCGGGCAGGGGGGGGCAGGCTCAGTCTCGGTACCCGATGATCGAGGTGCCGGCCAAATACTTGTTCGCTGATGTTGCAAAGGCTGTAAGGTGGTGAGTTAACACCGTACGAGGCTATTTCGCTCATTCAGGAAGCTCGCACTCCAGCCCCCCATTGCACCCACCGCTCCCTCGCGTGGCGTGAATTCAGCAGGAGTTTGCTCATGGAAAAGCTTGGATCGCGTTTGAGAAAAGAACGCAAACGGTTGGGGCTGACGCAAATCGCGTTCGCCAGAATTGGCGGCGTCGAACCCAATGCCCAAGGTCACTACGAAAGTGGCCATCGCTCACCCAAGGCCGATTACCTTCAGCGCGTCTGTGATGCTGGCGTCGACATGCATTATCTGTTCTCCGGCAACACCCTGCTGGGCACTGCGGACAGACTGGATGCCGAGGATCAGACGTCTTCAGGCAGAACGCTCCCCAGCAATAACCGCGAAGTGATCATTTCAAATCGCAATGCGGTGGGCATTCTGGGCACGCTGCACCAGACCCTCAACGACACGACCCAGGTCATCGCCGACGTCGCCACCTCTTTCAGCACGCGCCACGTTGACACCCGCGAAGAGCAATTTGCCGCCCAGGTGCGGGACTTCCAGGAAGACTCACGCCGCTTCATTGGCTTGGCCATGATGAAAGTCCAGCAAAGCGCCTGATCGGCAACGCCCGGTGCCCTCCTGTCAGCAGCGATGAGCGCCGCTGTTGCCCTCCCAGGCCGATTTCACAGAACAACCGCCGCCACGGGCATGCTCGGCGTTGAGCCGATCCACTCCAGCGTCTGCTCAAGGGGCATCGGCCTGGAGAACAGGTAGCCCTGAACCAGCGTGCAGCCGAGGGTCCGCAACGCCTCCAGCTCCGCCTCGGTTTCAACACCTTCACTGACGCACTGCAATTCCATGTCCTGACTCAGGGCCAGCAATGATTTGACGATCTTGAAACTGGCGGCGTTCTGGTGAATGTCGGTGATGAACGAGCGATCGATCTTCAGCTTGGTCAGCGGCAAGGCGTGGAGCTGGCTCAGGCTTGAGTAGCCGGTGCCGAAGTCGTCCAGGGAAATGCCGCAACCCAGTTCACGAAAGGCATTGATCGCCCGTTGTGCCTGAACGAGGTCTTTGATGACGGCGGTTTCAGTGATTTCCAGGTCCAGCCGCGAGGCGTCGAATCCGCTCTGGCGGATCACCTTGATCAACTGTTCGACAGCGTCCATCGACGAGCAATCGTGGGCCGACAGGTTGAACGCCAGCCGGACATCTGCGGGCCATAACTGCGCCGCGTGCAGCGCTTTTTCAAGCAGCGGCGGCGTCAGTCGGTTGATCAGGCCGATTCGCTCGGCCACGCCGATGAAGTGCCCCGGCGCGACGCTGCCCAGCTTTGGACTCACCCACCGGGCCAGCGCTTCGAACGCCACCGTTCTGGAGGTGCGGATGTCGACGATCGGCTGAAACACCAGGGTGAATTCTTCCGCAACATTGGCCTGGCGCAGGCCCTGCTCGGTCAGCATGTCGCGCTTGAGGCGCTGATGCTGACTCGGCGAGAAAATGCACAGCTCGCCAGGTGTTTCGCGCTTGCTGGTATAGAGCGCGTAATCGGCGAATTCATACGCCTCGGTCGAGTTGCTCGCCAGGTCCGGAAACACCACCAGACCCATGGAGGCGCTAATGCTGACGTGAATATCGCCGATCACGAAGGGCTGACGCATGGCGCGGCACAGCGACTCACCCTGTTTGATCAACTCACTTTCGTCACCGGCCCTGACGATGATGAGCCCGAACTCATCGCCGCCCAGTCGGGCCACGTGCAGTTGCTCGCTGGCAAACGCCCGCAATCGCTGGCCGACCTGACGCAACAGCTTGTCGCCTATGCCGTGGCCATAAGAGTCGTTGATCGGCTTGAAACCGTCCAGATCGATCATCCCCACCGCCAGCCGCGTGTCGCCGTGCCGCGCCTGTTTGAGCGCACGATCGAGCAAGGTGAAAAACTGCCGTCGGTTGGGCAGGCCGGTCAGGCTGTCTTCGTTAGCCAGCCGTTGATTGTCGTCGCTGAGCTTTTCCGTGCGGATCTGCATGTTCACCAGCCGGGTGAACTCGCCGTAGTGGTTCTGCAGCACCACGATCATCGCCAGCGAGACAAGGAACACGTTGGCGGCCATGGCGGTGTAGGTAGCGTTGCCGGCATTGGCAAAAAACGCCACGAAGGCGATGTTGACCACCGCCGTGGTCATCATCGCCGAGGAGGGCAGGTGCATCAGGCAGAAGATGCAGACGATCACCGTGATCGCCATGTAGAAGGCCACATGGGACTTGGTGTAGGTGTCACCGTAGGGAAACAGCAACAGCGCCCAGATCGTAAAGCCGAACGCAATGACCACCGTGACCTGATTGGTGCGGGTCAGTTTCTTGAAGATCTGCTCGGTGGTCAGGGTCTGACTGCGGCTCTGCCACCAGAGGACCGCGCGTACGGTACCCACCAGGGTCAGCAACAGCGGGATGTACACCGTCAGCCACAGCGGCGCGACGCCGTAATGGGTGGCGGCCAGGGCCAGAGTATTGATCAGCAGAATGACGTACATCATCGGCAGCTGCCTGGACAGCGCGATGTATTGCGCTTCCATCAGTCGCGTGTTGTCTCGCTGGACGCAGACCAGCGCTTTCAATCGATCTAGAGACGGGAATTTCATAAATAGGGACCCAACACGCGCAATTTCAAAAGAACGACCACCCCACAACTTGCAGCGCTGCAAAACGTTATGACTGTCCCGGGCTATCGGCGGCGCGGTGAGATTCTGTAACAGCGTGGTGCTTGCCACCCGGGCGTTTTATCACCGTGGGCTCTTGGCTGCCGGGCCTGCGTTGAAGAGTGGGGCGTAGGGGGAGGCAACTTGCTACGGGGCGAGTTGCGTTGCTACGGCCTACCCATTGGAACGGATGTCCGCGGGGATGGGTTCAGCCTGACCAGGGCTCGGCTGACGAACGGCGCAACCAACGAAGCGACGACAGGGCCCGTATCAACGGGGCGCCGATCTGACGGGGTCGCTGAATCATTCGCTGCCGCCCCAGTCAATGCTATTGGCCATCTTCTATAACGATCAGGAAAAGGGACACGTTCATGTTTGCGCGTGGCGATGTTTATAACGAGTGGACGCAATCACCAGCGAGTGATGAGAACTATACCGAAGCGGCGGAGAACGGCTGTCAGCTGGAGGTCCGGGCGCGGGCCAATGGCGACACCATTGACGTTCTGGTTTGCGTTTATGCCGCTGATGGCGAAAGGGTGGTGGAACATCTGGAGAGTCTTCCGGCGTCCGGGTGGACCCTCGAGCAAGGGCTTGTCAGGGGACGTGACCAGGCCGAGCGTATTGCCGCAGGTGACTCCGACGGCCTGCCGTTAATTGCTGATATCCGAAACTATTCGAATGAATGATTAGCGTCCGCCGGCGCACTTAATACATCTTTTTGGTGGGTGCGCTAGATCAACTAACGCGTTGAAACAGCCATTAAACCGCTCGTCTCGAAATTTCAAATTCACGATGAACATCCTTCAGCCAACTACGGTCAACTTTTTAACGGGCCATTGTATGGCCTGTTTTATTGGCATGCATTGAATCAATGTTCTTAGCGTCCCGGTTATAACGCGGCCTGCAGCCGCCCTTGAAAGCCTGAGGCCTCGATAATGGAGACTTTCAATGCGGTCATCCCCTTAGAAGAAGCTGCCACAGACTGATCCCTGGTCTGCAGCTCCACCCTGCGCGGTGAGTCAGTCGTCCACCCAGATGGAACCCAAACAACGAAATCGACCCTGTGAACGAGATCAAGACCATGCAACATACCCAACACTACCGCATTGAATACCTTTTCCATGGCAAGCCACGATGGTTCTACGTGTGCGCCAGGCAAATGGATAACGCTGAGGCGTGGCACTGGGCTGCAGTGGACGCTGGAGTGGCCGACATCCCCAAGTACCGGAGTGACAGAGCCATCAAACTCTCCAAGCCCAAGGCCGAGCGATTGGGCATCGATGCGGTGAGTTGGAAGTCGGCTTGATTCAGATGTTTTCCCCATGGGCTACGTGTTGATTGAAGGGCGCGCGATCTAACTAAAGCCGCCCCTTGAACCTTGTTATATCCCGTTGAAACTTGCCTGCCTGTTCCAGGCTAATAGCCGGTCCTCTGTGGAAAATTCCCGTGCAGGACCGGCGTTAGTCGGGAAGAGATGAGTGGTCTGAATCTTTCACCGCTTTAAGATCACCGCTGATCGTTCCGACATTCCCACAGCCAAAACTTCCGGCGTCCAATCGGGTCAGCCTTAGACTCAAGTCCCGAACCCCGCCACACCGCCGGAGCCAGCCCATGACATCGCAGCCGCCACAACCGAGCCCAGCACTGAAACGCGCGATTACCGGGCCGATGCTCTTGCTGTTCATCCTCGGCGACGTGCTGGGCGCCGGGGTGTACGCCCTGGCCGGGACCATCGCCGGTGAAGTGGGCGGGGCGATCTTGGTGCCGCTGCTCATCGCCCTGTGCTTCGCCATGCTCACCGCAGGCTCTTACGCCGAACTGGTCACCAAATACCCTCACGCCGGTGCTTCAGCCGTGTTTGCCGGCAAGGCGTTCAAATCGCCCTTGATCTCGTTTCTGGTGGGCTTCTGCATGCTGGCAGCGGGCGTGACCAGCGCCGCAGGGTTGTCTCTGGCGTTCGCTGGCGATTACATGGCGCCCTTCATCGACCTGCCACCCCATATCGTGGCGTTGATCTTCCTGGTGGTCATCGCTTTGCTCAACGCCCGCGGCATTAAAGAATCGTTGTCCGCCAACCTGGTGATGACGGTGATCGAAGTCTCGGGCCTGCTGTTGGTGATCATCGCGGCGGTCTGGTTCTTCCGCTCCGGCGACGGTGATTTGTCCCGCGCCGTGCAATTCAAGGAGGGCGTCAACCCGGCGTTTGCGGTGCTCGGCGCGGCGTTGCTGGCGTTTTATTCGTTCGTGGGCTTCGAGACCTCGGCCAATCTGGCGGAGGAGGTGCGCAACGTGCGCACGGTCTACCCTCGCGCGTTGTTCGGTGCGCTGCTGATCGCCGGCGCGATCTACATGGGCGTCGGCATCGCGGCCGCCACCGTCATGCCTATCGAGCAGTTGGTGCATTCCTCGGCACCGTTGCTGGAAGTGGTCAAAGCGTCGAACCTCGGCATTCCTCCGCGGCTGTTCGCCTTTATTGCGCTGGTGGCCGTGGCCAATGGCGCGTTGTTGACCATGATTATGTCCAGCCGCCTGGCATATGGCATGTCGCGCCAGGGCCTGCTGCCCAACGCGCTGTCGAACGTGCTGCCTGAGCGGCGGACGCCGTGGGTGGCCATCGTCGCGACGACAGTGGTCGCGATCATCCTCACCCTGACCGGCTCGCTGGCAACACTGGCGGAAACTGTGGTCCTGCTGCTGTTGTTCGTGTTCATCAGTACCAACCTGGCCGTGCTGGTCCTGCGCAAGGACACCGTCGAGGCTGACCACTTCCGCGTGCCGACCTGGGTGCCGGTTCTGGCGATCGTGTCATGCCTGATTTTGCTGACCCAGCAAAGCGCCGAAACCTGGCTGCGCGCCGGGGCACTGATGCTGGTGGGGGTGGCGCTGTATTTCCTTGCGCGAGTGGGCGGAGCACGGCCTGCGTTCAATACCCATACGGTGGACGCCGACGCCGAGTACTGATCTGGCGCCATGGGGATCGGCGGCGCAATGTTGCCGATCTCTGCCGCATCTACCAACACCCTGCCGCACCTTGAACTTCCCGGTCATTCCCCATCGCCATCATGCGCAAGAAGTTGCGCAGTGGGCCGCCCCTGACTGCCTGCTTAGCGCCCTGCATGGGGCGTCGTTTGTGGCGTGGGGAGGAATGCGCAAGAAGTTGCGCAGGGGTGCGCAACTTCTTGCGCACATTCCCCGGGACGGTTAACCCGACGTCACCCCAAGCCCGCAAAAATCCCCCGCAAACCCTTGTGGCATAAGGGCCGCGCTCCTTCTGGCACGGCCCTTGATATCTCCGTCGTCCTCTGGTTACGCGAACAACCCTGATTGATCGCGATTCCCAGACCGCGGAGAGCACCGCCGACCCCCGGCGGCTCGCTGTCCTTCCACGCATTCGCAGCCGCTGATCGCCTCCTTTGCATCAACGTCTGCCGCCTCAGCGCACAAGGAACAAGGGATGTTCGCACCGGCCAACCAAGCCCCATTCAGCCTGACCCTCAATGGGCAGGACTCACTGTTTCAAGTGCTGTCTTTCACCGGCCGGGAGCGCCTCAACCAACCGTTCGAATTCGAGCTGGAGCTGGTCAGCGAAAAGGCCGCGCTCGATCTTGAAAGCCTGCTGCACGGGCAGACGTTTCTGCAATTGGCCGACGACGGCACCGGGATTCACGGACTGGCGTACAGCATCGCCCAGGGTGATGCCGGCAAGCGGCTGACCCGCTACCGGATTTCCCTGCGACCACAGTTGGCTTACCTGGCGCACCGGATCAACCAGCGCATTTTCCAGCAGATGACGGTGCAGCAGATCATCAGCCAGGTGCTGGAAGAGCACGGCATTCTCTCCATCGATTACCGGTTTCAGCTCGGTGCGACCTATCCCGAACGCGTCTACTGCGTGCAGTACGACGAATCTGACCTGCATTTCATCCAGCGCCTGTGCGAAGAGGAAGGGATTCACTTTCATTTTCAGCACAGCGCCAAGGGCCATCTGCTGGTGTTCGGCGATGACCAGACGGTATTCCCGAAACTGGCGCCGGTGCTCTACCAGCAGGACACCGGACTGGTCGCCGACGCCCAGGTGATCAAGCGCTTCGGTCTGCGCATGAACACCCGCACCAGCCGCACTACGCGGCGTGACTACGACTTCACCAAACCGAAGTTCCAGCTGGAAAGCAGCGCCAAAAGTGCGGCCATCCCGGACCTCGAAGATTACGATTACCCCGGCCGCTTCGCCGATCGCGAACGTGGCCGCCATCTGGCCCATCGCGCCCTGGAGCGCCACCGCAGCGACTATCGGGTGGCTGAGGGCAGCAGCGATCAACCACGCCTGGTCAGCGGCCATTTTCTTGCCCTGACCGGGCACGCCAATCCGTTGTGGAATGACCTG
Source organism: Pseudomonas sp. W5-36 (assembly GCF_046540455.1). Lineage (NCBI taxonomy): Bacteria > Pseudomonadati > Pseudomonadota > Gammaproteobacteria > Pseudomonadales > Pseudomonadaceae > Pseudomonas > Pseudomonas sp. W5-36. The sequence continues at coordinate 29,622 of NZ_JAXCIQ010000016.1, forward strand.
TGGCTGCTCACCGAGATATTCCACGAGGGCAAACAGCCGCAGGTGCTGGAAGAAGTCATCACCAGCGACGTCACCGACCTGAAAAGTGACTTCCATCAGGGCTACCGCAACCGTTTCAGCGCGACGCCCTGGGACGTGCACTACCGGCCGCCGCTGGAGCACCCGAAACCGAAGGTGCTGGGCACCCAAAGCGCGGTGGTCACCGGCCCCGAAGGTGAAGAGATTTACTGCGATCAGCACGGCCGGGTGAAGGTGCAGTTTTTCTGGGACCGCGAAGGCCAGCACAACGACAAGACCAGTTGCTGGATGCGCGTGGCCTCGAACTGGGCCAGCCAGAACTTCGGCACGATCAACCTGCCGCGGGTCGGCATGGAGGTCCTGATCACCTTCCTCGAAGGCGACCCCGACCAGCCCCTCATCACCGGTTGTCTGTACCACGGCGCTCACTTGCCGCCGTACAAGCTGCCCGATTTCAAGACCGTGGCCACGGTCAAGAGCAAAGAATACAAGGGCAGTCGCGCCAACGAATTGCGCATCGACGACACCACCAGCGAGATCAGCATTGCCCTGCGCAGCGATCACGGCGCCAGTGCCATCAACCTCGGCTACCTGACCCATCCACGGCCCGCTGGCGGCCAGCCCAGAGGCGAAGGTTTCGAGCTGCGCACCGACCGCCATGGTGCGGTCCGGGCCGCTGCGGGCTTGTTGATCACCACCGAGCCGCGTCCCAACGAATCCAGGCACCACAAGGACTTGCCGGAAACCGCAGAACGCCTGGCCACTGCCGCCGATCAGCAGGACGGCTTCGCGCTGCAAGCCAAGGCGGTGCAGGCCCAGGAACCCGGCGACCAGGATGACGTCGCCAAAGCCCTGCACGCCCAGCACCAGGGCGTGCTCGGCAGCGGTCCGGCGAACAAGAGCGCCAATGAGTTTCCGGAGTTCACCGAACCCCATCTGGTTCTCGCCAGCCCGGCCGGCATCGCCCTGACCACGCCGCGTTCAAGCCACATCGCCACCGGCGAACACCTGGCATTGAGCAGCACGGGGCACACCAGCTTTTCCGTGGGTAAACGCCTGCTGGCCAGCGCCAGCCAGGGCATGCGCCTGTTCGTGCAAAGCCTCGGCTGGCGTCTGGTGGCCGCCTCCGGTGACATCGACGTGCGCGCCCTGAAGGACAGCATCAACCTGCTGGCCAAACTCAACATCACCGCCAACGCCGAGCGCATCACCCTCACCGCCAAAACCGAGCTGGTGATTCAGGGCGGCGGCAGCGCCACCACTTACAATGCCGCCGGCATCACCCACGTCACCACCGGCCCGTACACCGCCCACGCCGCCAACTTTGCCTACACATCGGCGAAAAACCTCGCTGGCGTGTTCCCCGAGCCACCGAAGCCGGGCGAGGGCGACCTTCAGCTGTTCAACCAGTACGCGGGTCAGCAAGGCATTCAGGGTGGCGGCTTCGAGGTGATCGATGCTCTGGGCCAGCGGCTCAAAGGCTCGCTTGATGCCAAGGGTTTCGCGGCGGTTCCCGGCGCTGCACCCGGGCCTGGAAGGGTGGCCTTCGGCAAGGACCCGGCCGACACCTGGGCAGACGGCAGTTTTATCGGCACGCCCGAATGGCCGGTCATGCCGCCGAGTGCGGGCGAGGCTCCGGCGCCGTTAGACGCGGCGGTTGGTGAAGGGCTGCCGACCAAGAACTGGGATGTTGCGCACGTCATGACGGCTGCAGTTGACGCCGGGGCGGCGGGATTGGGCTTGCCGCCGCTTGCGACCGCGGCTCTGCCGATCGCTTCAGGCCTTCTGAGCGGGGTGATCAAAAGCGGGAAGCTTCCGAGCCTGCCAGTGCTGACGGTGGATGAGGACTTGCTTGAAGTGTCGGGCGGCGAGAAGTTCTCATGAGTACGGGCATTGGGGAGCGCGATGCTCAGGTGGCGATCGTTCCGCTTGATCTGATTCAGCTTGAGGACGTTGGGGCTGGCGCGGCCAATGTCGATGCCTGGCTGCAGGAGATCAGCGGCGGGGTGGTTTCGCTTGAGAGGATCAAGAGCGCTGCGGGCTTTCTGCCTGTGGTGGGCAACGTCATGGCGCTGGTCGATGCGCTGAATGACATCGTTCGGCTGGCGACGAGCGAGAAGCGTGATCCGCTGGATTGGGTCAGTTTGGGCATCAATTTGATTGGCGTGCTGCCGACGCCGCCGACCATGGCGGCGGCGCGCATGAGCTTGCGGCCGACGTTGTTTCTGGTGCGTCAGGAGATGCGTCAGGCGGGCAAGTTGGTGCTTGGAGACTCGCTGGTTGAGGTGCTGATTGGGCACCTCAACGCCGACATCGTTGGGACGCTTGATGATTTTGTGACCCAGGCGCAGGCCAAACTTGCTGGCATTCTCGATGACGCGGGGAAGCTGGGCGAAGGGGTGCTTTTTGAGATCGCTTCTGGTCTTGAAAAGTTGGTTAACCCGGGGCTAAACGCCAAGGCCGATTTGCTTGAGGCGGAGCAGTTAGTTCAGGCCGCTGGGGATCTCTGGGCCTACGATCCTCAGGCGGCGATTGGCAATATTTTTGCGGCGGCTGCGGAGGTTTGCGTTGCTGCGGGCAAGGGTGCTGTCAACGGCGCCGTTGAACATCTGTTGCCTGAAGCCGTTAAAAAAGAGGTGGTCAGACAGGCCAAATTGTTGCGCGCCATGGCGCCGGAGCTTCGGACCCAGATTACTGGTCTGGCTGATCCTGGAGTTCAGAATTCCATTGGTTCGTTGCTGCTGACGCTGGGTGATGCGGTCGTCAGTTGGCGGTCGCGCAATGGGCATGGCCAGGCCTTTAACATCAAGCCGGGGGTGGTTAATCAGGCCAAGCGCCGGGCCGGCGAAGGCAAACTTGAGAAGGTTCAGCGGGAGACGCCTGCCAAGGAGCGGCCTAACGAGCTGAAGAATTGTGCCTGTGCGGCGACCATCAAGAGCATCAGCTTTTCGATGGGCTCAGAGTCGGTCAGTCATACCGATTTCAGTCTGCCGGGGCCGTTTCCGATTGAGTGGACGCGCACCTACTGCTCGAGTCTGGATGCCTACGATCAGGACGTTATTGGTGCGCGGTGGATTACGCCGTTTACCACGCGCTTTGATTGTGTGGATGAGGGCTTGGTGTTTCATGATGCCGATGGCCGCAGCCATGAATTCCCTCTGCCCAAGGTCAAGCTGTTCCACTTCAACGCCATTGAAAACCTGACCGTTATTCGCCTCAGCAAAGATCGGTTAGTGCTGATGCGCGGCCTGGAGCACAGGGAAACCTACATCAGGCGGGGTCTGCGTTTTGTTTTGATCAACAAGGTGCTGCCCAATGGTGCCGGGGTGATGCTGCATCACGAGCATCGGCATGATGGGCATTCGGTGCTCTCTGAATTGGTGACTTATCGGGAAAAGGACGCCCGTAAAGTCCACTTGCGAATCGGCACGTTGATTGATGATCAGGGACGGTTGACGGGGCTTTGGGAAGTTCGTAACGGCGACGTCAAACGGCAACTGTGCGCTTATCAGTACGATGATTTTGGTGACCTTGTTCTGGCCCAGGACGAGAACGGCGCTGCCTGGCGCTACCAGTATCAGAACCACCTGATTACCCGCTACACCGACCGCACCAATCGTGGTTTGAATCTGCAGTGGCAAGGCACGGGCCCCGACGCGAAAGCCGTGCGCGAATGGGCTGACGACGGCAGTTTTGATACTCGGTTGGCGTGGGATGAAAACATTCGTCTCACCTACGTAACCGATGCGCTCGGTCACGAAACCCGGCATTTCTACGACAGCCTCGGCTACACCTATCGCATTTGCCACGCGGACGGGCGTTCGGAGTGGTTCTTCCGTGATGCTGCAAAAAACATCATCCGCCACGTCCACACCGACGGCAGCACGGATCGTTATCGCTACGACAAGCTGAGCAACCTGACCGAACACACCCGCGCTGATCACAGCGTGATGAATTACGCGTACGACGATAAAAGCCACCTGATCAAGATCAGCGATGGCGAAGGCGGGCTTTGGAAACGGGATTACGACCTTCGCGGGAACCTGATCGAGGCGATTGATCCCCTAGAGAACGTCACTGAATACGCCTACAACACATTCGGCCTTCCTACGGCGATCAAAGACGCCAACGGCAATACAAAGGCGTTGGCCTACAACGACGCCGGACAACTCGTTAAGTACACCGACTGCTCCGGGAAGGTAAGCGCTTGGGAGTACGACGAACGCGGCCAGATGATCCGCTTCACCGACCCGGCCGGGCATAGCACGACGTACGAGTACAAATTAGGTCAGTTGGTCCTGGTCAAGCACCCTGACAAGACCGAAGAACGTTTCAGCCGCGACGCCGAAGGTCGTTTGCTGGCTCATTCTGATGGTCTCGAACGCTGCACCACCTGGCGTTACACCGCTGCGGGATTCATCGCCGAACGCGTCGACGCCGCCGAGCAAACCCTGCGTTACCGCTGGGACAAGCTTGGCCGGCTGGTGGCGCTGGAAAACGAAAACGAACGTCGTGCTCACTTTCACTACGACCCGGTCGGCAGGCTGTTGGAAGAACGCGGCTTCGACAATCGCTGCACTCGCTATCAGTACGATCCCGAAACCGGGCGTCTTGCCGAGGTCATCAACGGCCAACGCACCATTGCGCTGTCCTTCGACCCGATGGGCCGCCTGACCGAACGCCGCGCCACGCTTGGAGAGAAATCCCAGAGCGAAACCTTTGCCTACGACGGCAATGGCCATCTGATCATGGCTACCAACGCCATCAGCAAGTTGCAATGGTTTCACGATCCGGCCGGCAACCTGCTGCGAGAGCATCAGCATTACTCGAATCTGGATAAACCACTGGTTGCCGTCTGGCAGCACGAGTACGACGAGCTCAATAACCGCGTTGCGACTATCCGTCCTGACGGCCATCGCGTCAGTTGGCTGACCTATGGCAGCGGTCATCTGCTGGGGCTGAAACTGGACGAGCACGAACTCCTCAGTTACGAGCGCGATGATCTGCATCGCGAAGTCGCCCGCCACCAGGGCAACCAACTCCTGCAAACCCAAAGCTGGGACCCGGCGGGACGCCTGCAAGAGCAACTGCTAGGACGTCCCGACGACAAAGCCACACTCATCAAACGCGCGTACACCTACGACGCCGCCGGCCAACTCACCGACATCGACGACAGCCGCCGTGGGGAGTTGAGCTACCGATACGATCCCGTCAGCCGACTAATCAATGCCACCAGCCGCCTGGGCGTGGAAACCTTCGCTTTCGACCCGGCCAGCAACCTGCTAAATGACAGCGCAGCGCCCGTCCGCCGCCCGTTAGATCCGGAGCCTGTCCGCCACAAACTGATCGACAACCTGCTACGCGACTACGCCGGCAACCACTACGAATACGACGAACGCGGTAACCAGACTGAGCGCTGGACCAACGGCCTGCGCAGCGAACTGCACTGGGACCTCTTCGATCGTCTGGTGCACTTCTGCGATCCGCGCCTCACCGTCGACTTCGGCTATGACCCCCTTGGACGGCGCCTCTACAAACTCTCAAAAGCCCACTACCGACCGCGCCCGGAAGCCGGAACCGGCTGGAACGAAAACGAACACGCCCGCAAAGAGCGCGAACTGGGCTGCGGCTTCACGCTGTACGGCTGGGATGGCGACAATCTGGCATGGGAGAGCAGCCCTCCGCCGTACGCCGGCGCACTCGGCCGCACGGTTCATTACATCCACGAACCCGGCACCTTCGTTCCCGTGGCCCAGGCCATGCGCCACGAAACCATCCGCCTGGTAAGCCAACCGACCTATCAGGGCCGCTACAACTTCAAAGAAGACCCGCTCTGGAACTACAAACCCGTCGCGCTACCAATTCATGCGTTGGCCTGGTACCAATGCGACCACCTAGGTACTCCGCAAGAAATCACCGACCAAAACGGCAACACCGCCTGGAGCGCGCAATACAAAGCGTGGGGCGAAGCAACCGAACAGCGCTCTGAATTCGCCCAACAAATCAACCTGACCAACCCGATCCGCTTCCAGGGCCAATACCACGACCACGAAACCGGCCTGCACTACAACCGGCATCGGTACTATGATCCAAGGGTCGGGCGGTTTATCAGCAAGGACCCGATTGGCTACAGTGGTGGATTAAACCTCTTCCAATACGCCCCCAACCCGACTGGTTGGATCGATCCGCTGGGACTTGCCCGTCTAAAGGGGATTACACCCAATAATCAGGGCGCCCGTACAACAGGCGAAGATGTAACCCCCCCATCGCCCCAAGTAGGTTACAGCTCCGCAGCCTGCGGGGGGCGGCGCACATCATCCTGTGATCAGTGAGCTTTACAATTCCATTCCTAGGGACAAGCGTACCGTCGCCTATCACGCCCAATGCGGAGAGGCAGACCTTCTCAGCCTTATTGCGAAGCAGCATAATGTTCAGTCCGTACCTCAGCTGAGAAAACTCGTTAAAGGCGCCACTTTTACCACTCAAAGGAATGATGGAAAGCCGTTACCTTTCTGCCCTTCCTGTTCTCGAGTAATGAAAGCCCTCGGCATCAAGGATGGAACCTTAATATGATTAACGAGATAGAAACCTTAGAGATAGAAGCCCTCGAACAACGTTTCCTTGAAGATGGCTTATCGTTCGACACAGTTAGACGTCGCTTTGGAAGATTTATGCTTGAGCTTTTCCGTAGCGGAACGCTGCGCAAGATTTATGGAGATCGGACGCCAAATCTAGTTCCCCACCTAAAAAAAGCAGTCGCTTGTAGAAAAATAGATCGACGTGAGCCGGCCATAAAAGAACTAATGAATGAATTATGGGATTTAGAAGATTTGCGTTGCGGCCCGGATGCCGATCTCTCGAATCTAGCTCGGTGTGTGCTTGTATGCTACGGGACTCAAGAAGAGTGGGCGGAGGGTGATTCTTATAAGCCGACGGCAGTCTATCTTTACTTGGTCTATTTGAAAAAGGTGATTCCTGGAGTTCGCCCGGCTCTGATTGAGTTTTTCCAGCAAACGCAGTGAACCATAGTTTCCAGCTAATGAGACGGGCCCCTTGAATCCAGTTCGGTTATAGCGAAGGCGCCTTGGGTAACGGCGCTGCGCACCCAGTGGTAAGACAGCTATACGACGACGTTCCGCCAGACGATCGATCCAAATTTCACGGGGGTTGCGGTGAAGCAGATGCACTTAGTCAGATCGCGACCCAGCACAATGTCCGGTGTGCGACTGATTTACGAGCCCTTGTGCAAGGAGGAACCTCAACGACACTTAGAAACGACGGAAAGCCGCTCGTTTTTTGCGACTCGTGTGTTCCTGTAATGAAAAGTCTCGGTGTACAGGATGGAGCTTTGAAATGACCGATGATCAAGTACTAAAAGCAATAAGGGTCATTAACGAGCGCTTGGAAGAGCAAAAACATTCCTATGACGAAGTTAGGCGCTGCTATGCAAGTTTTCTGATTAAGCTGATTGGCTCTCAAATGGTCCAAGCTCTCCCATCCGACGGGCTTGAGACCATAGTTCGGTATTTACAGCACTTCGCAGATACCGAGTTAATTGATCATGATGATGGGCATGTCCAGGAAATGGTTCATAAGCTCTGGACGATCGAGAAACACTATAGGGAGTTATGCGTGACAACATCAGGCCTCGCTCGCTTTGCGATTCACTGTGCAGCAAGTGAACAGTTAAAGGGGACGGACCCCTTTAACTATTTATCATGGTGTCGTCACTACAGATCCAAATAAAAGTCATATTGGCATCCGTAACCCCATGGATTTACCCACAGTTCGAGGGAGGCCGCACGGCTCATGAGTCACGAATATAGATTGGTTTTTCCTAATGTTCTTACCGCCCGCTGCCTCATGAGCGCTCTGAGGGTGAGTGAGTATTGCGTCCGAGCAGATCAAGAGTTTGTTTACTTGAAAGATTGCGTCTCCACGACCGAGGCAAATTACGATGCACGCTTGAGCTATGATGACCAAAATTCACTGTGGCTTGAGGTTAATTTCAAATCGTTGGCGTTATATTATCTGGTGCGCACTGCACTCGACAACGAGCCATACAAGTGCCTGAGTGATGGAGAAATTAACGAAGAAGTGGCGCTAAGCGAGGCATTCCAGCTTAGAAATCTTCATATCCCAGGTCAGGAGATTTAGACCCCAAAGAAGTTTAAGAGTTGAAGGGGGGGGATCCCTCTAACTCTCTGAATTCGCCAAAGAAGTCGGCTTGACCAATCCGATCCGATTCCAGCGGGTTCGAGTGAAGGGCTAAAGAGGACGGACCCCTTTAACTACGACTGATTTACGAGACCTTGTGCAAGGAGTTAAAAGGCGTGCGCCAACTAACGGCCAAGTAGCGCTGAATAACTCAGTACAAGTTACAGAAACATCCCAGAAACGAGTCGGGGTGGATGTAGAGAATAAGGAGTTCGTCGTACTGGATAGGATCGAAACTTACCCAAATGGAGACGAAGATTTTCATGGGCACGTACGTTGCTGGTGCGATTTGCACAGCGGACAACAATCGGCATTCAGAAAAGCTGGCATGGTAACAGGCAAAGGGAAGATCAAATAATGAGCGCTACCACCTCCCCATATAGCCAAGAGGACCTCGATGTTATGTTGCGGTCGGACGATGCGGCGGTAACTACGGATGCACTTATGTATTTGTGTTTTAACATTGATGATCCGCAATGGATTCAGCTTAAGTGCATAGAAGCAATAAAGAATCATCGCGACGAGGGCGTCAGAGGACTGGCACTGACATGCATAGGTCATGTTGCCCGCATGCACAAAGTAATCGAAAAATCTTTAGTCATGGCGGTCCTACTTGAAAAGCTAAAGCACAGGGCCTTGTCTGGTAGAGCTCAGGATGCTCTTGACGACATTGAAATCTTTATCAACCGATGACTATGTCTAAAGTGAGAGGGGCGCCCCCATTTAGTTGAGGGAGACGGACCCCTTGAACTAGTACCATATTGGTATTCGGAACCCTAAAGATTTACTTATTGTCCGGGGGAGACCACACGGATTATGAGCTATGAATTCAGATTAGTATTCGAGGACTCGCTTTCAGCTCGCCATGTCCTTGACTCGGTGAAAACCAGTACAGCATATATTGGTGCGACTGGCGAATGTATTTACTTAAAAGAACTGAGTGTGAAAAGTGAAGCAGCTTATGATGTGAGACTGACGCTAGAGGACGCTAACTCACTCTGGCTCGAAGTAGGCTTTCGTTCCCCGAATTTATACGAGTTGCTGAGGGCTGCAATTGGCACCAAACAATACAGATGCTTAGAAGGTGGGGCGCAAGATGATGAAGTTCCAATACACGAGGCCTTTCGTCTTAGGCATCCTCCAGCAGTACAGAGGAGTTGAAGGGCACGGACCCCTAGAGTTCTCACTTTAACTCTCAGAAAAACCGCACTTGCAAGATGGGCAGGTGAAAGTTGATAACTTGGAAGTCCGAAGATGAGCCATAAGGTCGGGCTCAGTGTCCAAATGAAAAAGGGAAAGCTTTCTATGTTGAAGGATGCTGCCAATGAATATTGATCCTTATAAAAGAGAATTGCTGTACAGGAAGGCTCATGGCAACAGTCTGCGTGAAAGCTATAAAAAAAGCTTAAATATTTTCTCGGTATCGACACAGAAGAAAGACATTTTCTGAGCTTGACTGAGACAGATAATATAATTAATAAGTTGGTAAAAAATGAAGAAATACCTTTGGAAAGTGCTGAATTTTCCGTTCTGGATGAATGTCTGAAGCATTTCTTATCAAAAGCAGTTGGTGACGATTATTATCTGCTGATTGACGAGGATTGACGAGGATTGGCGATATTGCGGTGCATATACCGTTCGTGGTCTTATTTTAAATATGGAATTCGAATTTAATAAATATCAAAGCGATGAAGTCAGACTGATAAGCATTGACCTTAGTGCGGAAATCACTATCGACTACATTGAAAGTTACAATGAAAAACCTTTTGAGTTTCGTGTCAGTAAATACGAACTGACTTAAATAAAAGGATTAAAGGGGTTAGCCCCCTTCAACCTCGCTCTGCAGCATTCGGAACGCAGATGTCGACGGCCGCTTGGCCGTCGTCACAACACGTGAATACCTCTACACCGCAAACCCAGTCCCACGCGTATTCACAAACAGCGAATAAATCGAGTGACTGCTCGCCATAAACAACCGATTCCCTTCACGTCCGCCGAAGCAAAGATTGGGGCAGCGCTCAGGCAACGAGATGTGCCCAATAGCCTTGCCCTGAGGATTGAATACCCGCACGCCGTCGAGTTTTTCCAGGTCGGCCTTCGGGTCGCCATTCCCACCCCAGCCGCACCACAGGTTTCCCGCTTCGTCGCACTTGATACCGTCGATGGCGGCGTAGTCCAGGCCTTCGATGTGTTTGCGGCGTTCGCCCAGTGTGCCGTCGTCTTTGATCGCGATGGCCCAAATCAGGCGGTTGGGTTTGGCGCGGCCTTCGACGACGTACAGGGTCTTTTCGTCAGGGGAGAAGCACAGGCCGTTGGGACCGGCGAGGTCGTCGATCACTCGTGTGACTTTCTTGCTCTCACCGTCGATGCGGTAGACGGCGTGGGGCTGGGTCGGGGTGATTTTGTGGCCTTCGTAGTTGTTGCTGGTCTGGAAGGGCGGGTCGCTGAACCAGATCGAGCCGTCGCTTTTGCAGGCGATGTCGTTGGGGGAGTTGAAAGGTTTGCCGTCGAAGCTGTCAGCCAGCACAGTGATCGCGCCGTTGTATTCGGTGCGGGTGATGCGCCGACCTTCGCTGGTGGTGGTGGAACCTTCGCAGACGATGAGACGGCCCTGGCGATCGCGGCACATGCCGTTGGAGAAGTTGGAATGCTCGCGGTACACCGTGAAGGTGTCGGTAATTTCATCCCAGCGCATGATGCGGTTGTTGGGGATGTCGCTGACCAGCAGATAGCGACCATCGCCGACCCAGACCGGGCCTTCGGCCCAACGCATGCCGGTGGCGAGTTTCTCCACGCTGGCGTTGAACACGCGCAGATCGAGAAAGCTGTCGTCGAGAATGTGAATGAGCGGGTCCGGGTAACGCTGGCTCAGGGGTTCCGCAGCCGACGCGAGGCGAGGAAGTGCGGCGGTGCCGACGGCAGCAAACGTGGCGGACACGGCGAGGGACTTTTTCAGGAAGCTGCGGCGGGTGTTGCCGCTTGAGCGTTCAGCGGTTTCAGCGTGTTCGGGCAAGGCGGACAGGGATGAGTCCATGTAGCGATCTCCGTTCTATTATTTTTTTACGGGGATCTAGTAATACCTCGTGATAAGACATCGTACAAGTTAATGATGGGAGGTGTATTCAGCTCGTCGCCAAAAAATATCGGTGCCCCGACCTGCCCATTCCCGGCTAAAGCCGGTCCCACTAAAAGCAACGCGTGCAGCCAGTGGGGTCGGCTTTAGCCGGGAATGGACGCAGAGCGTCATGGGATGCATGCCCACGCGGAGCGGGGGAACGATCATCAAAAGCCGGTCCCACTAAAAGCAACGTATGCAGTCAGTGGGACCAGCTTTAGCCGGGAATGGACGCGGAGCGTCAAGGGCTGCATTCCCACGCGGAGCGGGGGAACGATCTAAGCGTTGAGCCGCAAGAGTGATGGCGCCCAAACCGGCCTCTTCCCGGCTAAAGCCAGTCCTACAAAAGCAGCGCGTGCATTCAGTGAGAATGGCAGCAACCTCGACCGTGGAATTGGGTTCAGCCGGGAAGCAGCGGAGCTGCACTTGATCTGCTTTTGATCTTCGTACCCAAAAAGTCCAGACGACACCTATCGCGACTTGGGTGCAGGCTGAACGGAGGTCTCGTGGAGTGGGCCGAGCCGCATGGATGCGGCGAGAGCCGCCCCCCGCCATGGATGGCGGATGGCGGCGGGCCCACGGAGCGAGACCGGAGTGAAGGAACCCGACGAAGTCGGGCCCAACCGAGAGCAAGCACCCTTGGTTACTTGGGGTGCTTTTCCAAGTAACTCGCCGAAGGCGAAACGTCTGCCCCTAGGCAGACGCCCTTGATCTTGATCTCCAACGTAAGGCAAACGAAAAACCTACTTCGCCCTCAACCCCTCACGCACATCCTTCACATCCGAACCGGACACCGCCGGCGCCGCGTTGCCCCACGTATTACGCACATACGTCAGCACATCCGCGACATTCTCATCCGACAGATTCCAGCCAAACGCCGGCATCGCCGGAGCCGTCGGCGCAGCATCGGTCGCGCCCGCACGACTGCCCGCCAGCACCACACGAATCAACGACGACGGATCGTCGCTGTTCACCAACGGCGCCATCGCCAGTTTCGGGAACAGATTGGCCGCGCCTTCACCCGTCGGCGTATGACACGCCGAACAGCGATCCGCATAAATCGCCTTGCCCGCCACCATCGCCGCATCGCTTGCCGAAACCGGCGTGGCGGCCTCGACCGGCTTGGCGCCGTCCTTCAAATACACCGCCACCGCCAGCAAATCCTCATCCTTCCAGTGTTGCGAAGAATGCTCGACTTCCTCGGCCATCGGCCCGGACGCAATGTCGAAACGGTTCGCACCGGTCTTCAGGTACTTGACGATGTCCGCCTCGCTCCACGCACCAATGCCATCGTGGCCAGTGGACGTAATGTTCGGCGCGACCCAGTTCTGCAGATTGGCGCCGGTGAGGAACTGATCGTTCTTGTCACCGCCAATCAGGTTCTTTGGCGTATGGCACGTGCCGCAGTGCCCAAGGCCTTCCACCAGATACGCGCCGCGGTTCCACTGCTCGGATTTCTGCGGATCGGCCTTGAATTCGCCTTCCTTGAAGTTGATCAGGTTCCAGCCGATCAGGCTGGTGCGCACGTTGAAGGGGAAGGGCAACTGGTTGGTTTCCACTTTGTTCTCCACCGGATCCACCGTCTTCAGGTACGCGAAGATCGCCAGGTTGTCCTCACGCAGCACCTTGGTGTACGCGGTGAACGGCATGGCGCCGTACAAGCGCTTGCCGTCCAGCCCGTGGCCCTTGGACATGGCGTTCTGGAAATCCTCGAAACTCCAGCGGCCGATGCCGGTGGCCGGGTCCGGGGTGATGTTGGCGCCGGCCAGCTTGCCAAACGGCGTATCAAGGATCACGCCACCGGAAAACAGCGGCTTGCCCGGGATGGTGTGGCACGCCGTGCAGTCGCCCAGAGTGGTCAGGTAGCGGCCCTTTTCCACGATGTTGTAGGAATCGGCGCCGGTTGCGGCATGGGCCAGGGAAACAGACAGGCCGATAACGCCTGCGCAGACCGTCAGAAAAGTTTTCATACGCTGATCATCTCCCCTGGACGCTTGAGGTAGCGGGTGCGGATGGCATCCGCCGCTTTGAAAGCCAGCGCCGCGACGGTGCCGGTCGGGTTGTAGCCCGGGTTCTGCGGGAAAGCGGAGGAGCCGACCACGAAAAGGTTCGGCACGCCCCACACTTGCAGGTGTTTGTTCACCGAGCTGTTCTTCGGATCGGCGCCCATGATGAAACCGCCAACGATGTGCGACGACTGATACGGCGCGCTGTTCCAGTGCCCTTGCTGGGAGCTGGGCACCATCTGCCGCGGGTTCATGCTCTTGGCGATCTCGCCGACCTTGCCGGTGACGTACGCGGCCATCTTGCGATCATTCTCCGGGAAGTCGAAGGTGATGCGCAGCAGCGGGCGACCCAGCGGATCTTTGTAGGTCGGGTCCAGCGACAGGTAGTTGGTTCGCGTTGCGTAGCTGCTCGCTTCACAGCCGATGGACATGGTCGCGGCGTAGTTCTTCACCGTGGCTTTCTTCCATTCCGAACCCCAGGCCGGGGTGCCGGGCGGGAGAGGGCGCGAGTCGATGGGCGCGGCGCCGATCGGGGTAACGCGTGTGCTGCCGCCGCCGACGAAGCCCAGACCCGAGTGGTCGAAGTTGTCGTTGTTGAATTCGTCGATGCCCATGCCGATGGCGCCGCCACCGATAAACGGGTTGAAGTTCTTGTCATCGAAGAACATGCGCACGCTGTTGGCGGTCTGGTAAGCGTAGTTGCGGCCCGTGGTGCCGGTGTTGGTCACCGGGTCGTAGGGCTGGCCGACGCCGGAGAGCAGCATCAGGCGCACGTTTTCGAAGATGAAGGCGCTGATCACCACCAGTTCGGCAGGCTGCTCCCACTCTTCGCCGTTGGCATCCATGTAGACGATGCCGGTGGCGCGTTTGCCGCTGCTGTCCATGGTCACGCGCAGCACTTCACAGTTGGTCATCGCGGTGAAGTTCGGCTTGCGCACCAGGACCGGCAGCACGGTAGTGATGGCGCTGGCCTTGGAGTAGTTGGCGCAGCCGTAGTTGGTGCAGAAACCGCAGAAGGTGCAGGCACCCATCGCCACGCCGAGGGAGTTCACATAGGGCCGTGATTGCAAGGCGGACGGCACTGGAAAGGGCTTGTAGCCGAGGTTTCTCGCGGCTTCGGCGAACAGCGTCGGCGCGTAGGTCTGTGCCGTCGGCGGGTTCGGGTATTCCTCGGAGCGCGGCCCTTCGAAGGTGTTGCCGCCTTCCTGGATCACGCCTTTGATGTTGCCAGCCTTGCCCGAGATGCCCGCCAGACGATCGAACTTGGCGTAGAACGGCTCCATTTCGTCCCAGTCAGTGCCCCAATCCTGCAGGGTCAGTTCGGGCGACAGCTCTTTCCCGTACCGCTCGCTCAGGTGGCTGTGCAGCCGGAATTCGTGGGGCTGGAAACGAAAGCTGATGCCGGCCCAGTGATTGCCGGCGCCGCCGGTGCCGTTGCCCGGGTGAAACGAGCCCCAGCTGCGCATGGGTAGCGCTGTCTCGGTCACGCTGTTACGAATGGTCGTGGTGTTTTGCCGGGTCCTCACCATCAGGTCCTGGCGGCGGTTGTAGCGCAGTTCATCCGCCGCCGAGGCAACGTTGAAGTCCGCCGCGGTATCGCGCCATGGGCCGCGTTCGAAGCCGATGATCTTCAGGTTTTCATCGGCCAGTTCATTGGCGATGATGGATCCGGCCCAGCCGAGCCCGACTACCACGACGTCCGTGGAAGGTAGTTTTTTGGCCATGTCGAATTAACCCTTCTTGGTCCAGGCGGAACTGCCGATGATGGAGAGCGGCACCAGATTGAGCTTCTGGTTGTGCAGGCCGATGTACTCGCGGTAGTCGTAGCGGGCACCGGGGAAGCCGATCATTTTCCACGACACCATGTCGCGGTTGCCGCCGTAGACCGGGTCGGCGAAGAAGCCTTCCATGGTGTTGCCCAGCACCTGCTGGAAGAACAATTTGGCGTCGATGCCGTCCAGCGTGATCTCGGCCTTGTCCAGACCGGTCAGGACCTTGTCCTGCTGTTCGGCCGTCAGCGCGCTGAAGCTTTTCTGAAACTGCTTCTGGCAGTAGCCTTCCAGGCCGGCGAGGCCGAGACGGTAGCGCTGGCGCGGCACCAGTTCCGACTGGTCACCTTGCATCGGCGTGCCCTGAACGAAGGGGCCCTGCATGTACAGACGGCTGAAGGTGCCGTACTCGCCGGCCAGTTGGCGGTCGATGAACACCGCGCAACCGGCGTCCTTGCCGCTGACGCTGAGGTCATCGGCGGGGATCAGTCGGGCGACAATGGCTTCCACCGCGAGGGCTTCGGCGTCGGTGAAGAATTGCCAGCCGGGGGTGTCGTAGTGCATCGGTCCGTTGTGGTCGAAGGGCACCCACTGCGGCACACCGACGACGGTGGCGGCCTGGGCCGTGGCAGCTGCACCGACGGCCAGCGTCGTGGCTGAACCTTTCAGCAACTGGCGGCGGGTGAGGCCTTTGGATTGTTCTGTCATTCAGGGCTCCTGCAAAACCACGCCCCCACAGGCCATTGGGGAATGGTCCGTGCCGGGGCTGTGTTCTGCGTTCTTTATCACGGGTATTGCCGCGCATACGATGTGCACGGCAAGTGGCTCTTGGCGGGGTGTGACATTGGGTCTCTGGCACGCCTGCGCGCGAATGGCGCACGCTAAGCGGGGAAATGCCGTAACTGATCCGCATCTTTTCACGCCAGCTGCCATGATAGATGTGTTACGCCGTGTTGCGGCTGGTGAAATCGGTAAATGACTCTTACCGATTGCGTAACAGTCGATCTGCAATCGGGTAACAATGGGTCAGATCAGGGGGGCGTGTCCTCCCGCCGAAGCAGCCCACGGGTACAGCCGTTCAGGGCTGACGTCGGCACCAACCTGACAGAATCTTCATCAAGCCAAGTCCTTTGCCAGGGCCACTTCTTGATATCGTGCACGCCATTTGCATCCCGCCTGTCCCTGCGGGTTGCTGACTGTGCCGTTTATATATTCACCGAGTAGCTGCAGAAATGCCCGATCCAATACCTTTAAAAGACCACGAGAAGGAAACCCGGCTGGTCAACAAACGCTTGATCGCCTGCGCCGTTTTCGTGGCCATGCTCAGCGTCGCGCTGGTATGCCGCATGTACTTCCTGCAAGTCACCGAATTCGCCTACCACTCGACCATCTCCGAAAACAACCGCGTCCACGTGCTGCCGATTCCGCCGGAACGCGGACTGATCTTCGACCGTAACGGCGTGATCCTCGCCGACAACCGCCCCAGCTTCAACCTGACCATGACCCGCGAGCGCGCAGGCGACTGGCATGCGGTGATCGACGAACTGATGCAAATCCTCAACCTGCCCGACGAAGACCGGATCATCTTCGACAAGGCGATGAAAAACTCGCCCCACCGCTTTGTGCCGGTGACGCTGTTGTATGAGCTGACCGAAGAGCAGATCGCCCTGTTGGCCGTCAATCAGTTCCGCCTGCCGGGGCTGGACGTCGAGGCGCAGTTCGTTCGCCACTACCCGCTGGCGGAGCATTTCGCGCATTCCATCGGCTACGTCGGGCGGATCAACGAGAAAGAGGCGACCCAGCTCGATCAGGTCGAGTACCGGGGCACCCAGTCCATCGGCAAGACCGGCGTCGAGCGCTTCTACGAAAGCGAGCTGCACGGCCATGTCGGCTACGAAGAAGTGGAAACCAACG
This sequence comes from Pseudomonas sp. W5-36, assembly GCF_046540455.1. Classification (NCBI taxonomy): domain Bacteria; kingdom Pseudomonadati; phylum Pseudomonadota; class Gammaproteobacteria; order Pseudomonadales; family Pseudomonadaceae; genus Pseudomonas; species Pseudomonas sp. W5-36. Next base: position 46,661 of record NZ_JAXCIQ010000016.1, read on the forward strand.
CCCAGGGTCGGGTGTTGCGCGTGCTCAAGCACACCGATCCAGTGGCCGGCAAAAACATCACCCTGAGCCTGGACATCAAGCTGCAGGAGGCGGCGGAACACGCGCTGGGGGATCGTCGCGGCTCGGTGGTGGCGATTGATCCGGCCACCGGCGAAGTGCTGGCGATGGTCAGCAAGCCGAGTTTCGACCCGAACCTGTTCGTCACCGGGATCAGCTTCAAGGAGTATTCGGCGCTGCGGGATTCGGTCGACCGGCCGCTGTTCAACCGCGTGCTGCGAGGCCTGTACGCCCCGGGTTCGACGATCAAACCGGAAGTAGCGATCGCCGGCCTGGACAGCGGGGTCATCACGCCATCGACCCGGGTCTTCGATCCGGGTTACTTCCAGCTGCCGGACTTCGATCACAAATACCGCAACTGGAACCACAGCGGCGATGGCTGGGTGGATTTGAACGCGGCAATCATGCGCTCCAACGACACCTATTTTTACGACCTGGCGCACAAGCTGGGCATCGACCGCATGCACGATTACCTGACCATGTTCGGCATCGGCCAGAAGGTCTCCCTCGACATGTTCGAAGAGTCGGCGGGCCTCATGCCCTCCAAAGAATGGAAGCGCATCACCCGGCGTCAGGCCTGGTTCCCGGGCGAAACCGTGATCCTCGGCATCGGCCAGGGCTACATGCAGGTGACGCCGCTGCAGCTGGCCCAGGCGACCACGCTGATCGCCAGCAAAGGCGTGTGGCACCGTCCGCACCTGGCCAGGGAAATCGGCGGTTCGCCGCCGGTGGACGAGCACCCCATGCCGAACATCGTCCTGCGTGATCCCCACGAGTGGGATCAGGTCAACAATGGCATGCAAGCGGTCATGCACGACCCGCGCGGCATTGCCCGTGCGGCGGCGCAAGGTGCGCAATACCGCATCGCCGGCAAAAGCGGTACCGCGCAAGTGGTGGCGATCAAGCAGGGCGAACGCTACAACCGCAACAAGACCCTGGAGCGGCACCGGGACAACGCGTTGTTCGTCGGTTTTGCGCCGGCCGCCAATCCGAAGATTGTCGTGGCGGTGATGATCGAGAACGGCGAGGCGGGCGGTCGTGTGGCCGGTCCCGTGGTGCGGGAAATTCTGGATGCCTGGCTGCTGGACCCGGACGGCCACCTGAAGCAGCAATACGCCACGCCAAGTGCCACGCCGGTCAATCCGAAAGTGCAGATCGCCGCGCCGAGCAAAGCGGCGGGCCAGCCGCCGGTGTGAGATCCGGCGCTTGCGCGCGGGGGCGTTTCCCCAAGATGCACTGAACTGTGCCCGGCGTGACAGGTCGATTTGAGACCACGCGTGAGGTCTGTTCCGGCCTCGCGCGCTCATTCGACTCGACAAGGAACTTGCCCCATGTCCAGCAGAACCATCGCCGACTACCTCGCCCAAACCCTCGCCGCAGCCGGCGTCTCGAAGATCTGGGGCGTCAGCGGCGACAGCCTGAACGGCCTGACCGACAGCCTCCAGCGCCTGGGCAAGATCAAGTGGATGCACACCCGTCACGAAGAAGTCGCGGCCTTCGCGGCAGGGGCGGAAGCAGCCTCCACCGGCAAGCTGGCGGTGTGCGCGGGCAGTTGCGGCCCGGGCAACCTGCACTTGATCAACGGCCTGTATGACTGCCACCGCAGCGGTGTGCCGGTCCTCGCCATTGCGGCGCAGATTCCGTCCTCCGAGATCGGCCTGAATTACTTCCAGGAAACCCACCCCACCGACCTGTTCAAAGAGTGCAGCCACTTCGTTGAAACCGTCAGCACCCCCGAGCAGTTCCCTCGGGTGCTGGAGCGGGCCATGCGCGCGGCCATCAGCCAGCGCGGCGTGGCGGTGATTGTCATCTCCGGCGACGTCGCCCTGAGCGCGGCCCCGGACATCAAACCCGTGTGGGTCGATCACGCGCCTGCGCGGATCATCCCGGCAGAAGCTGATCTGCAACGCCTGGTGGACATGCTGGACACGTCCAAAGCCGTGACCATTCTCGCCGGTGCCGGCTGTGCCGAGGCCCACGATCAGGTGGTTGCGCTGGCCGAGAAACTCTCCGCGCCAGTGGTTCACGCCCTGCGCGGCAAGCAGTACATTGAATACGCCAACCCCTTCGACGTGGGCATGACCGGCTTGATCGGCTTCAGCTCCGGCTACCACGCCATGATGGCCTGCGACACGCTGGTGATCCTCGGCAGCAGCTTGCCGTACCGCAATTTCTACCCGGAAAAAGCCAAGGTCATTCAGATCGACATCGACCCGACCGCCATTGGCCGTCGCGTGCCGGTCGCCCTCGGCCTGGCGGGGGATATCGGTGAAACCCTCGATGCCGTGTTGCCCCGCCTCAAGGCCCACGCGGACCGCAAGTTCCTCGACAAGGCACTGGATCACTACGCCAAGTCCCGCGAGGAACTCGACGAACTGGCTACGCCGTCGGGCCACGGCGAGCCGATTCACCCGCAATACCTGACGCGCCTGGTTGACGCCTACGCCGACCCGGACGCGATTTTCACCGTCGACGTCGGCACACCGACCCTGTGGGCCGCGCGCTACCTGACCATGAACGGCAAGCGCTCTCTGCTGGGTTCCTTCAACCACGGCTCCATGGCCAACGCGATGCCCCAGGCATTGGGTGCGAAATCGGCATTCCCGCAGCGGCAAGTGGTGGCGCTGTGTGGCGACGGCGGCTTGTCGATGCTGATGGGCGACCTGCTGTCGATCCGCCAACTGAATTTGCCGATCAAGCTGGTGGTGTTTAACAACAGCTCGCTGGGCTTCGTGGCGATGGAAATGCAGGCGGGCGGCTATGTGCCCCATGACACCGATTTCGACAGCACCAATTTTGCCAACATCGCGATCGGCGCGGGGATTCTGGGGATTCGCGTGGAAGACTCGGCGGACTTGCCGGCCGCGCTGAAGAAAGCCTTCGAGCACCCGGGGCCTGTGGTGGTGGATGTCGTGACCGCTAAACAGGAACTGGGCATGCCGCCAAAGATCAAGCTGGCCCAGGCGAAAGGCTTTAGCCTGTTCATGCTCAAGGCTGTAATGAACGGTAAAGCGGACATGGTGCTGGAGTTGGCGAAGACCAATTTGCGTTAAGCACCTGCGGGTCGAGTGGGCGCTGTGTGCAATGCACAGCGCCTGTTTTTCAACCCGGGACAATGCGGGTAGAGCAATCGCTTAACACTCAAACACTATCGGGTGCCGGTTTCATATAACCCGCATTTCGCTTTTTATATTTATTCGAAATCAGATCAGTTCCAAATAGTTCTATCCGCACGCAACGCTTTGTTAGTAAGGGAATTATGAGCGCGCCTCGACATTCGGCGAATCTTGCTTATTTTTTTGGCACAGCCTTCGCTTGCCTATACTGAGCAATCCGGAGTTTAGTTCAGCAAGGATGAGTGATCATGGACAAAAACAAACGCAACGGTATTAAGGGTTCCAACGTGGAATCAATGGCTGGGGATCAGGACCCTGTTTTCGGTATCGACGGACAAGTACTGGGTCGAAGCGCGCGCGTATTTACCGAACTTGAGGCAGGAACAGATCAGAAGTTCTACCTGATCACCAACGGAGAGCACCGCACGCCTGCACCTTTTCCAAGTTCCATCTCCCGCCACTTAGCCAACGGGAAACCCGATCCCGACTTTAATAATGGAGAAACGTTGATTCTGCCGGGGTTGACGGATCAGCCGGGTCTTGTGGGCGGGGATATACGTATCCAGGGACTGATTTTCGATCAGCGCGGCGCAGTGATGTGTGTCGGTGATACGAAGCTGGAAGTGCGAGAGCTTAATTATCATTACCCCGCAGCAATCCGGCTGACGTCGTCCGGTGCCCTGGATGTTGACTTCGGGGATAGAGGGCGAGTCGTTTACCCCACCGGTCAGCCGTCCAAGAACGCCCCTGAGGTTCCTCCTTTTCCTTTCACTTCGATTCGGCGGAGTCAACAACAAGAGAACAAAGACATTTTGTTCGTGTCTCAGATCCTCGACTATGACACTCAAATGCGGTCGTGTTATTTGGTAAAGACTAAGCAGAATGGGTTGCCCGATGATCAGTTTGGCCATGACGGTCTTCTTCTGATTGGCTCGGACGCCGATGGCCCTATCTGGAACGACTATGGTGTGGACGGGGGCGGTAATCTCTTGCTGATTGGCGAGAGCGCTGCAGGCGCTCAAGCTTATGGGGTGATAGCCAAGTACACGACAGAGGGCGTCCTTGACTCAAACTACGGATCCGGGGGAATACAGAAGATCCAAGGTGGAGAGGAGCCTCCTTATCTGGTTCGGGTTCACGTCATGGCAGACGGTAGCGTGACGATGCTTGTGGCCGTGTCCAGGCAAAACATCACTGCCTTGGCCTTGATGAAGCGTTTGGAAAATGGAGCGCCGGACACTTCATTTAATAATGGAGAGCCGCGGATTCTTGATACGGTGTTTGCCACCAGCGGACGCTGGCCGGAAATGCATATCGATGACAAGGGGCGCTATCTCCTCGCCTACTATTCGCAGGAAAACGGCTGCGAACTTAAAAGATTCACACCCGACGGTATTCCGGATATCAGCTTCGGCTCGAATGGCACAGCCGGGTATCCAGATCTCTTGGCTTTGAACAATACGGCCATTCACAGGGGGCCCGACCTGCTCGCGAAATTCTACCGGAAACAAGGCGACGGGAATTTTTACGTCGTTCGTTACCTTGGCGAAAGCGTGCCAGGGCACTGATGTATCAAAGCTTCAGTCTGTTCACGCTCAAGGCCTTCATGACCGGCAAGGCGGACATAGTGCTGGAATTGGCGAAGAACAACCTGCGCTGATCTCATGTAGGGCCGGCTTCAGCTGGGAAGGCGTCAGTGGATACACCGCAAAAGTCAGGGTGTTCACACAGGCCTCCTCCCGGGTAAAGCCGGTCCTGCTCAGATAGGGTATGTTGTCTGTAGGGGAGGCTTTAAGCTATTTCAAACTTGCTGGGACTCTGCACGCACTTCATAGGGCATGTGACGCATAGCAATACATAATTGGCTGACAGTTGGTTGGGTGTTAAATAACTCTGATTAGATTGGTCTACAGATCCTTGTATTATTTTTCCGGCGCATGATAAACAAGCGCCAGTTCGGCAGGCGTATGCGGGTCGAGTGGGCGCTGTGTGCAATGCACAGCGCCTGTAGATCAGCCGGCGTGCTTGTTGCGAGCAGTGGTACGTTGCAGGATAAAAGGGAATAGTACGGTGATTCTTATTTCGGTTATTTATAAGTCTATAGATTTTTTGGAAGTAAGCTCAATTGCGAATCATACTATTAATTTCCAAGCTAATGTATTTAAAGGGATTTTCTAATTCGCAATAAATCAGGTGGGTTTCATCCTATTTGAACGTGATCGGACCAGGCGCTAGGCTCTGGAAACCGCAAACACATTCAAAGGATGAAACGTCATGGGTAATGACAGTCGCAACGGAAGGACCTCTCCTGCCAACGCCGCGCATGTTGCTGGGGATCAGGATCTACAATTCGGCGGCAGTGGCTATGTCAGATATGTTCGTGATCCGTTTATCACTGATCCAACCACGGATACTGATCAAAGGATCTATGTCATCACTTACGGGACGAGTGGCAGTAACCCAAGTGTGATAGTTGGCCGGCTGCCGACTGGCGCTGTTGATCCTGCTTTTGGGAACTTGGCCCTTCCATTCGTCGATGACAGTCTAAGAGCCGTTATGGATGTTCAGGGGTTGATTTTTAATAACGACGGCAAAATTACCTGTGTTGGCATCACAGACGTTACTACCGAATCCGGTAGATATTTTTACCCTGCCGCAGTCCGTATTGAGACTTCAGGCACCCCTGCCGCAATTGATGAGGATTTCGGGAATAAAGGGCGGATGATTTACGAGGTCGACTTGTCTAAAGACGCGGCCAGCTGCGGCGTTGATTTATCTCACCCTGACGACTCGCGGGCGCCACACATTCAAGCTGTTTCCCATGGATTCGGCTCTATCCGGCGGACTGTACAGTCAAGTGGAGACATACTTTTCTGTTGCCGTCTTTTCAACTCCAACACCCAGGTTGAATCCTACCACCTGGTAAAAATTGGTGAGAACGGCGACCCCGTGACCTCGTTTGGGACAAACGGCGTCTTGACGATACCTGCGGGAAGTCCAGAACGCGGGCTGCAATGGTTAGACTATGGAATCGATAGTAATAGGAGCATCACGCTTGCTGGCAGGGGGCAGGTTTCCAATGCTACAGAGGGGGTCCTGGCTCGATATACCTCGGACGGTAAACTCGATTCCGGCTTCGGCAATAGCGGTGAGCAGATCATCAAGATCGAAGGGGCCAATGTTTATATTAAACAAGTCACGGTCCTGGATGACGGCGAAGCTATCCTCTTGCTTGCTGTGGATTACCTACAATCGCAGGGACGCATGGAATTTGCTGTCATGAAGCTGGACAAGAACGGGAAGGAGGACGCAAGTTTCAATGGTGGTGAAGCACTTTTGTTGAGTGAGATGGGCGGCATTTCAGATGCGTTTGTGTTCATGGAGTTGGATAACCAAGAACGAATCATCGTGGCTGGACAGGATGCGGTATCGGAGCAGCATGCACGCATGACGCGGATAATGCCTGATGGGACTCTGGACAGCGAGTTTGGTATTAACGGCTCCAGAACTTATGACAATCTTAATGGGTTCCGCAAGCTGGGGATTCAAAGAGGCACGGATATACTCGCGGTTGCTCAGGATCCGAACACGCTTCCCACCGAAGTTTTGCTCTTCAGGTTTTTCGGGGAAGCAGGCAGTTAAAACCCTCCAGCCTCTCGGGCGGGTGGAGAACTGGACCCCTACTTCGTTTTTAGCGGTCCAGTCCCTTTGGGAGTATTCATCGACCCAAATCCGGATGCCGGTCAACGATTTTACGTGGTCGGTCAAGGGGATCTACCTAGAAAGAATATCGATCAAGGGGAACAAAGTGTTGAGAGGAAACGGAGTGAAAGAAAAGGGGCGGGCAGTAGCTTCTTCCTGTCGAGGATCCCAAGCTATGACGACCGACCTGAGTTTTTATCGGCGAGCTATCTTGTCAAAATAACGTCGGGCGGATTACCGCATACGGGGTTTCACGGCAGCGGCTTTCTTAAGGTGGATACGAAAGCCATAGGTAGCAACCGGAGTACATCTGGCTGATAGTCTGATATTCAAAGATGAAAAGTCGTCCAGAGGAGGACGGTAAAAACACGCTGGTGCTTACGACGGTCTCCGTGGATCGGCTAGATATTCGCCCTGCGCGGTTTCCGTCGGAGCCGGTGGTCAAGTTTGGGGCTCAAGTCTGCAGATGGTTCCCTTGAAGTGGTCATTCCGCAGACCATTGCGCTCCCGTAAGGTCATCCTGTATCAGTGAATATCGCCCACAAAAAGGGCATTTCCTCTCTCGTCCGCACCACCCTGAATCACCAAAATCCCCTGCCTGAAATCTCTTGAAAAAATCGTTGTAAGGCCGTGAGACAGGATGTTAAGTTGCTAACATCCTGTTGCAAAATGACCGCCGGATAACATTATCCCGGTCCGTGCAACCCGGCTCCATCATCGGAATTCTCATGGAAAAGCGTCCCTTCCTCGATGCACTGGAACAACGGTTTAGCGATTTGACGCCGACGGGCAAGCGCATCGCCGGCTACCTGTTGGCCAACCCGCAGAAGCTGCCGTTCGAGACCGCTGACAGCATCGCCCAGCAGACCGGCACCACCGGTATTTCGGTGGGGCGGTTCCTGCGCTCCCTGGGCTACCGCAACATTGACGACGTCAAACAGAGCCTGCGCGGCGACACCGCCAGTCCTTGGGTGATCACTGATCGGCTCGGCGCGTTTCGTGAAGAAAACACCCAGGGTGATGCACTGGAACGTTCGATGAACCGTGAGCTGGAAGCGATCCAGCGGGTCTATGCCCTGGCCCGTGGCGAAACCTTCGCCCGGATCGTTGAACGGCTGCACAGCGCCGACGCGGTGTTTATCGTCGGCATTCAGACCACCCGCGGCATCCTCAACGCGTTTTTCAGTCACCTGGAGTACATCCGGCCCAAGGTGTATTACGTCGACGGTTTGTCCGGCACCTATGCCGAATCGCTGAACTCGCAATTCGAAAATCCCTACGCCGTGATCGCCGACTTCCGCACCTATTCCGCTGTTACGCGGACCTTCTGCGAAGTCGCCCACCAGCAGACCGTCGGACTGGCCTTCATCACCGATTTTCACTGCCCGTGGGCGCGGGATTTCCCGAGCGACCTGCTCCAGCTCGACGCCGACGTGGGGCAATTCTGGGATTCCCTGGCGCCGCTGACGTGCCTGTTTAATTTGATGGTGTCGGCGGTAGCCGAGCGCTATGGCGATCGCCTCGACCAGAGGCTGGCGAAGAACCGTGAGCTGCAACAACTGTTTGGCCAGTTTGAATAGCCAAAGCTTCCCGGCTGAAGCCGGTCCTACGGGAGGCAGCCGGGCCCGATGCATGACTCGCTTTTAGTAGGAACGGCTTCAGCCGGGAAGCTCTACCCCCTCAATACATGATGAATGAAGAAGCTGATCTGGAGTGTCGTTACGTGAATAGCCCCCTCGTCGAAGTCGACGCCCACGCGCTGCAGGTCGAGGTCGACTTGATCTACGCCGGCGTCGACAACCTCGCCGGCAAGCAGATTTACCAGGACCCGCGCTGCCTGCTGCACCGCGACGCCGAGCGTTGTCTGCGCAAGGCCAGCACCCTGGCGCGCCAGGCCGGGTTGCGCCTGCGCCTCTTCGATGCTTATCGCCCGGCTTACGCGCAGTACCTGCTCTGGCAGGCGCTGCCCAACCCGGAATACGTCCGTGACCCTACGCTGGGTTCCCACCACACCCGTGGCGTCGCGGTGGACCTTACCCTGATCGACGCGAGCGGCACGGCCCTGGACATGGGCACCGGTTTCGATGACATGCGCGAGCAGTCCCATCAGTTTTTTGCTGATCTGCCCGCCAACGTTCAGCGCAATCGTCTGCTCCTGCTGGGGATCATGCTGGCCGCAGGATTCACCTACATCGACAGCGAGTGGTGGCATTACGAACTGCCCGACGCCGAGGACTACCCGCTGATCGACGACGGCTCGATCCAGCCCGCTGACTGAACACGCAGCACGCAGCACGACAAGACATAAAACAAGACACACGAACACACGACCGGGACGACCACGAATCCCGGCTGAATCTGGCGCCACCCGACCTCGCAAGAACAGGGCGTGCCATTTCCCAGGCCTGAGGCCTGTGAGCTTTAACTGCCCGGTATAGCTTCAATAACAAACCTGACGAACTTTCAGACATCGAACGATCAAGGAACCGGCATGAAATCAATCCTTACCCCACGCACGCTGGCGATGGCAGTCCTCTGCACCGCCATGGGCCTCGGCGCCTGGCAATCGGCCAGCGCAGCCGTGCCCCAGGACACCCTGATGATCGGCAAACCGTCCGACCCGCAAACCCTCGACCCGGCCGTGACCATCGACAACAACGACTGGACCGTGACCTACCCGGCGTACCAGCGGCTGGTCACCTACAAGGTCGAAAACGGCAAGGGCAGCACCGAAGTGGCGGGGGAGCTGGCCAGCAGCTGGACCACCTCGGCGGACAACCTGACCTGGGAATTCAAGCTCAAGCCCGGCAACACATTCGATGACGGCGCCGAGGTCAACGCCGAAGCGGTGAAGTTCTCCTTCGACCGGGTGATGAAGCTCAAGCAAGGCCCGTCCGGTGCGTTTCCCGATGACATGGCGGTGTCGGTGGTTGATCCGCTGACCGTGCGCTTCACCCTGAAAGCACCGTACGCGCCGTTCCTCTCGACGCTGGCCCACAACGGCGCGGCGATCATCAACCCGGACGTGGCGAAGAAAGCCGAAGGCGCCGACGCCTACCTGTCGAACCACACCGCAGGTTCCGGTGCGTTCAAGCTGGTCAACTGGCAGAAAGGCCAGGCCCTGACCATGGAGCAGAACAGCTACTACGCCGGCCCCAAACCGACCCTGAAGAAAGTTGTGGTGAAGATCATCAGCGAGGCCTCGGTGCGTCGGCTGCAGCTGGAACACGGCGACCTGGACATCATCGAAGACATGCCCGAAGACCAGCTCGAAGCGCTGGCGAAGAAATCCGGCATTGTCGTCGGCGACTACCCGTCGCTGCGGGTGACGCTGCTGTACCTCAACACCCAGAAAGCGCCGATGAACAACCCCGATGCGCGGCGCGCGATCGTCGAATCTCTGGATTACGACGGCATCATCAACGGCATCCTGAAAGGCAAGGCCAAGCCGCTCAATGGCCCGATCCCCCAGGGCATGTGGGCGTATGACGAGAAGCTGCCGGCGTTCAAGCAGGACATGGACAAGGCCAAGGCGGACCTGGCGAAAGTGTCACCCAAGGTCAGCAACCTGACATTCATGTACTCCGACAAAGACCCGAACTGGGAGCCCATCGGCCTGACCCTTCAAGCCGGCCTGCAACCCCTGGGCGTGAACCTCAAGCTGGAGAAGCTCGCCAACGCCAGCATGCGCGAGCGCCTGGGCACCGGGGACTTCGACATCGCCATCGGTTCGTGGAGCCCGGACTTCGCCGACCCCTACATGTTCATGAACTTCTTCTTCGACTCGAAGCTGAAAGGCCTGGCCGGCAACCGTTCGTTCTATGACAACCCGGCCGTGGACAAACTGATCCGCGAATCGGCGAGCACCAATGACATGGCCAAGCGCACCGAGCTGTATCAGCAGGCGCAGAAGATCGTGCTCAACGACAGCGTCTACGCCTACCTCTACCAGAAGGCCTACACCTTGCCGATGAGCGAAAAGGTCAAGGGCTACGTGTTCAACCCGATGCTGGAACAGGTGTTCAACGTCGGCACGATCACCAAGTAAGCGCTGCATCCCGTCAATCGCTGTGACTCACAGGGCCCTGCAAGTGAGGCAGCGGCCTGTGAAGCAGCGCTGTGTCCGCGAGCAGTTTCGCGTTATTGATCGACTGCGTGACTGAGGTGCCCCATGGCCTTCCTGAATATGCTGCGCAAACGCCTGGGCGGCCTGCTGCTGGTGGTGTTCGGCGTTTCCCTGATTACCTTTTCCATCTCGCACCTGATTCCGGGCGACCCCGCGCGACTGATCGCCGGCGACCGCGCCACCGACGCCATCGTCGACAACATCCGCCACCAGTTGGGGCTGGACCTGCCGCTGTATCAACAATACGGCCGCTACATGCTCGACCTGCTGCACGGCGACCTGGGCACGTCGATTCGCACCCATCGCCCGGTGCTGGAAGACTTGCAGGCGTTCTTTCCGGCAACCCTGGAACTGGCGCTGGCGGCGCTGACCTTGTCGATTCTGGTGGGCGTGCCGTTGGGCGTGCTCTCGGCGGTGTACCACAACCGCTTTATAGATCAGGTCGCACGCACCCTGGCGGTGACCGGGATTTCGACCCCGGCGTTCTGGCTCGGGCTGGGCCTGATTGTGCTGTTTTACGGCCACCTCAACTGGCTGCCGGGCAGCGGGCGGCTTGACGAGGGGCTGGACCCGCCCCGCACCATCACCGGCTTTTACCTGATCGATTCGCTGCTGGCGGGCGACACCGGGCTGTTCTTCAACGCCCTGCAGCACCTGATTCTGCCGACCATCACCCTCGGCTTCGTCAACCTCGGCGTGGTGGCGCGGCAGATCCGTTCGGCGATGCTCGACCAGCTCGGCGAAGACTACATCCGTACCGCGCGTGCCTACGGCCTGTCGAAATGGGCGGTAATTCTGCGTCACGCCTTGCCCAACGCGCTGATTCCCTCGGTCACTGTACTGGGCCTGACCCTGGGCGATCTGCTCTACGGCGCGGTGCTCACCGAAACCGTGTTCGCCTGGCCGGGCATGGGCGCTTACGTGGTCAAGTCGATCCAGTCGCTGGATTTCCCGGCGGTGATGGGTTTCGCGATCATGGTTTCTTTCATTTATGTGCTGCTGAACATGGCGATCGATCTGCTGTACCGCCTGATCGATCCGCGCATTGGCGAGGTCAACTGACATGACTACCCCGATCACCGCGCCCGCCGTGGCGCCATTGCCGGCCGCGTCGCGCTGGCAGGACAAATGGGCGTATCTGGCCCACCAGATCCGCCGCAGTCCGCTGACTATGGCCGGGCTGCTGATCACCGTGATGGTGCTGTTGGTGATGGCCTTCGCGCCGTGGCTCGCGTCCCATGATCCCAATGCACTGAACCTGACCCAGCGCCTGGCCGCGCCGTCCGCCGCCCACTGGTTCGGCACCGACGAAGTGGGCCGCGACCTGTTCAGCCGGGTGCTGTACGGCAGTCGGCAATCCGTCGGCGTTGGCCTGTTCGTGGCCTTCGCGTCGTGCTTTGCCGGCGGCTTGCTGGGTTGCATGTCCGGGATCATTGGCGGGCGCTTTGACGGCCTGATCATGCGCCTGATGGACATCATGCTCTCGGTGCCGTCGCTGGTCCTGATCATGGCCCTGGCCGCCGCGCTGGGCCCGAGCTTGTTCAACGCCATGCTGGCGATCACCTTGGTGCGGATTCCGTTCTACGTGCGCTTGGCCCGAGGTCAGGCCCTGAGCATTCGCCAGATGGGTTACGTCAAGGCCGCCGAAACCTTCGGCGCCGGGCGCTGGCACATGGTCATCTGGCACGTGGCGCGCAACGCCATGCCGCCGTTGCTGGTGCAGCTGAGCCTGGACATCGGCAGCGCCATCCTCATGGCCTCGGCCCTGGGCTTCATCGGCCTCGGCGCGCAACAGCCGACGGCGGAGTGGGGCGCCATGGTCGCGACCGGGCGCAACTACATCCTCGATCAATGGTGGTACTCGACCTTTCCCGGCCTGGCGATTCTGACCACCGCGACCGGTTTCAACCTTTTGGGCGACGGCGTGCGTGACTTGCTCGACCCACGGCAGCAGGGGAAATGACCATGCAGGCTTCTGTTCAAAGACCCCTTGCCGAGCAAGCACCGGTGCTGGTCATCGACGACCTGCGCATCGAATTCCCGGCTTACAAAAGTACCGTCAAGGCGCTCAACGGTGTCTCGCTGCACGTGAATCCTGGCGAGATCGTAGGGGTCATCGGCGAGTCCGGCTCCGGCAAGTCGGTCACCGCGATGCTCAGCCTGCGCCTGCTGCCGGAGCGTTCTTACGACGTGAAAGGCGGCAGCCTGAGCATTTTGGGCCGCGACATGCTCACCGCCAAAGAGAAGGACCTGCTGAGTGTCCGTGGCCGCGACGCCGCGATGATCTTTCAGGAGCCCATGACCGCCCTCAATCCGACCCGCCGCATCGGCCGGCAGATGCTCGACGTGATCATCCATCACCAGCGCCTGAGCAAGGCCGACGCCAAGGCCAAAGCCATCGCGTTGCTGCGGGACATGCACATCGCCGACCCCGAGCAGGTGATGAACAGCTACCCCTTCGAGCTCTCCGGCGGCATGCGTCAGCGGGTGATGATCGCTCTGGCGTTTTCCTGCGACCCGCAATTGCTGATCGCCGACGAACCGACCACCGCGCTGGACGTCACCGTTCAGCGGCAAGTGCTGTTGCTGCTGCGTGAAAAGGCCCGCGCGCGGGGCACGGCGATTTTGCTGATCACCCACGACATGGCGCTGGTGTCGCAGTTCTGCGACCGGGTATACGTGATGTACACCGGCGCGGTGGTGGAGCAGGGCGTCACCGCCCAGGTGATGGCCGACCCCCGGCACCCTTACACCCAGGGCCTTCTCAGCGGATTGCCGGAGAGGGTCGAACCGGGTCAGGACCTGATGACCATACCCGGGCAGGTGCCCAACCTTTCGGCGTTGCCGGAGGGCTGCACCTTCCTGGATCGCTGCGCCTTCGGCACGGCTCAATGCCTGCAGCGCCCGCCAATGCAGACCATCGACGCCGCCGCAGACCGCAAGAGCGCCTGCTGGTTGAGCGCGCCTTCACACGCCACCCCACAGGAGTCGCGGCCATGAACCGTTCAGCGCTGCAGACCTTGCCCGGCGAGAGCCCGACCATCCTCGGCCTGCAAGACGTGCGCGTGCATTACCCGATGGGCAAGGACTGGCTTGGCCGACCCAAGGCCCAGGCCCATGCCCTGAACGGCATCGATCTGCAGGTCCGCTCCGGCGAGACTCTCGGTGTAGTGGGAGAGTCTGGCTGCGGCAAAAGCACCCTGGCGCAGTTGCTGATGGACTTGATCAAGCCGACGTCCGGGCGACTCGACTGGATCTACAACAGCGACAAGGAACGCAGCAGCAACGTGCAGATTGTGTTTCAGGACCCGCAATCGTCCCTCGACCCGAGGCTGCCGGTGTGGAAAATCATCACCGAGCCGCTGTTCGTGCAGCGTTCGGCGCCGCGCCACGAGATGCGTGCCATTGCCGCGAAGTTGGCGGCTCAGGTGGGCATTCGCACGGAATACCTTGATCGCTTTCCTCACCAGTTTTCCGGGGGGCAACGGCAGCGTATCGCCATCGCCCGCGCCTTGTCGTCGAACCCGGACATCATCGTGCTGGACGAGCCGACCTCGGCACTGGATATTTCGGTGCAGGCGCAGATTCTCAATCTGCTGGCCGAGCTGCAGCGCAGCCGCGACCTGACCTACATCCTGATCTCCCACAACGTCTCGGTGGTGCGGCACATGGCCGACCGGGTGGCGGTGATGTACCTGGGGCAGATTGTGGAGTTGGGCACGGCGGCGGAAGTGCTTGAGCGGCCGCGTCATCCGTATACGCAGCTGTTGCTGGAGGCAGTGCCGCGTTTGGGGGTGGCGGTGGACGATGGGCAAGTGTCGGCGCCGACCGAGCTGCCGGGCAATCGAACGTTGCCGACGGGGTGTTTTTTCCGGGATCGCTGCCCGAAAGCCACCCACGGCTGCGAAAAGCCCCAGGCGTTACTACCGGCAAAAGGCGGTGAGGCGTCCGTGCGCTGTCATCTCGAGTCGTAAGTGAGGAGGGAACTCGACTGGGGAGCGACTGACTGGGAAGGGGACTGATTTATTTACAGCGCTTCACCGTAAATCAATCTGTCTCCCGGCTCGGTTCTGCCATCGGGGACAGATTTATTTATCAAAGAAGCGCGATAAATAAATCAGTCCCCTATAAACGAGTCCCCTATAAACGCTCTATAAACACTGGAGGCAGTGCCGAGGCTGGGCGTGGCGGTGGACGATGGGCCGGTCTCGGCGCCGACCGAGCTGCCGCAGTGGGGGGGGGACTGATTTATTTACAGCGCTTCACCGTAAATTAATGTGTCTCCCGGCTCGCTTATGCCATCGGGGACAGATTGATTTATCAAAGAAGCGCGATAAATAAATCAGTCCCCTATAAACAATAAACATTATAAACGGCCTATAAAAATTAAAGATCAATGGCTGATCATCCACGGTCGGCCCGCTGGCTTGCCTTTCAGGGCGTGGGGATTGGCTTTGGTGGGTTCGAGCCGTTTCGTCGGGCCGCAGCAACTGCAACCGCTGGGGTGGCCCCGGCTTTCCTTGTACTGGTCCAGGGTTTTTGGCGCGTGGGCGCTTTGCTCGTTGCGGGCGATGGCGCTGCGGGTGTTGCCGGCCATCGTGCTCAGCCCCGGCGCGGAGAGAATCACCCGCAGGCTCGATGCGCCGCACGCCGGGCACTCGCACGGCAGCGCGCTCTCGGCCATGGGCCGCAGCGAAGTGAAATCCCCGCAGTCAGAGCAGTCGTATTCGTACATGGGCATGGCTCAAATCCTTTAGTCGGCGTGGGTTCTGCAGGCGCGAATTCCTTCGCGCCTGCAGGTCAGGCGTCAGCCCGGCGTTACTTATCCTGCGCGATCGGCAAGTCCACGGTGCCGTCGATGAATTTCGTCGGGCCGTTGGCGTTGGGGTTGATGTCGAATTTGAAGATCTCGGTCGGCAGCCACAACGTCGCGCACGCGTTGGGGATGTCGACCACGCCGCTGATGTGACCCTGCACCGGTGCCGAGCCCAGCAGCGAATAACCCTGGGCCGGGGAGTAACCGAACTTGGTCATGTAGTTGATCGCGTTCAGGCACGCCTGGCGGTAGGCGACGTTGACGTCCAGGTAGTGCTGCTGGCCGGCTTCGTCGACCGAGATGCCTTCGAAGATCAGGTAGTTGTTGTAGTTCGGCACGATAGGACTTGGCTTGAAGACCGGGTTTTTGATCCCGTACTTGGCCATGCCGTCCTTGATCAGCTCGACGCGCATGTGCACCCAGCCGGCCATTTCGATGGCGCCGCAGAAGGTGATTTCGCCGTCGCCCTGGCTGAAGTGCAAGTCGCCCACGGACAAACCCGCGCCGTCCACGTAGACCGGGAAGAACACTTTCGAGCCTCGGGACAAATCCTTGATGTCGCAGTTGCCACCGTGCTCACGGGGCGGCACGGTGCGTGCGCCCGTGGCGGCGGCGAGGTCTCGGGCCGGGCCTTTGAGTTTGCCCAGGTGCGCCGTGCTGGCGCAGGGCGGACAGGCCAGGGCCGGGACGCGGGCCGGGTCGGTGTCGATCAGTTCCTGCTCGCGGCGGTTCCACTCGGCGAGCATCTTGTGGTCCGGCAGACAGCCGATTAGGCCGGGGTGAATCAAGCCAGCAAACTCGACGCCGGGAATGTGCCGGGAGCTGGTCATCATGCCTTTGAAATCCCAGATGGATTTCTGCGCCAGCGGGAAATGCTCGGTGAGGAAGCCGCCGCCGTTCTGCTTGGAAAAAAAGCCGTTGAAGCCCCATTGCGAATCGGCTCGGGCGCCGATGTCCAACAGCTCCACCACCAGCAGGTCGCCGGGCTGGGCGCCGTGCACACCCACCGGCCCGGACAGGTAATGCACGGTGGTCAGGTCGACGTCGCGGACGTCGCTGGCATCGTCGTTGTTCTTGATCGCGCCAGCGGTCCAGTCGTAGGTTTCGAGGATGAAATCATCCCCCGGCTTGACCCAGCAGGCCATCGGGATGTCCGGGTGCCAGCGGTTGTGGATCTGCTCGTTTTCGGTGACAGGCTGGTTGAGGTCGACTTTGATCAAGGTATCGGTCATGGGGGGTTCTCCTTGGGTTTCGGGTCAATCAAATACGTCGTGAAAGTCCGGGCGGGCGCCATCGCGGGACAAGGTGGATCGCCACCCCGGTCGCTCCTACAGGTGGCCGCATTCCTCTGTAGGAGCGTGGCTTGTCCCGCGAGAGGCCGTTACAGGCGCTGCACATCTCTGGCTGTTGCTTACACCGACAAATACCGACTGATCGTCGCTTCATCGACGTTGGCCCGGGTTTCTTCGATGACGAAGCGGCCTTTCTCGATCACCAGCAACCGGTCGGCGATTTCCAGGGTGAAGGACAGCACCTGCTCCGAGACGATGATCGTCAGGTTGCGCAGGGTGCGGATCTCTTTGAGGGTGCGGGCGATGTCCTTGATGATCGACGGCTGGATGCCTTCGGTGGGCTCGTCGAGCAATAACACCTTGGGATTGGTCGCCAGGGCCCGGGCGATCGCCAGCTGCTGTTGCTGGCCGCCGGACAGGTTGCCGCCGCGTCGGCTGCGCATGTCGAACAGCACCGGGAACAGCGCGTACAGGTCTTCCGGCACCTGGCCGCCCGCTGAGGCGGGGAGGCCGGTCTGAATGTTTTCCAGCACGCTCATCGATGGAAAAATCATCCGGCCCTGGGGCACGTAGGCCATGCCGTGGGCGACCCTGTTGTGGGTTTCCAGGCCGGACACGTCCACGCCGTCCAGCTGAACTTGGCCGCTCCATTGCGGCAGGATGCCCATCAGGCTTTTGAACAGGGTCGTCTTGCCCATGCCGTTGCGGCCCATCACCGCGACTATTTCCTGTTTCTGCACCGAGAGGCTCAGGTCGTGGAGGACCTGACTCTGGCCATAGCCACACGCCAGCTGCTGAATGTTGAACATGCTGCGCTCCTTAATGGCCCAGATAAACTTCGATGACTTTCGGGTTGTTCTGCACCGACTCCATGCTGCCTTCGGCCAGCACCTTGCCTTGATGCAGCACCGTGACCTTGTGCGCGATGCTCTTGACGAACTCCATGTCGTGCTCGATCACCAGCACCGAGCGGCCCTGGCTGATGCGATTCAACAGGTCGGCGGTTTGCGCCCGCTCGCTGACACTCATGCCCGCCACCGGCTCGTCGAGCATCAGCAGTTCCGGGTCCTGCATCAGCAACATGCCAATCTCCAGCCACTGCTTCTGGCCGTGGGATAACAGGCCCGCCTGCTTCTGCAGCCAGTCACCGAGGAAGATCTCGGCGGCCACTTGATTGACCCGGTCCAGCACCTCCGGGGTGCGCTTGAAAAACAGCGCGCCGAACACTGACCGGCCCGCCGGAAACGACATTTCCAGGTTCTCGAACACGCTCAGGTTGTCGTAGATCGACGGCGTCTGGAATTTGCGCCCGACCCCTGCACGGACGATGTCGTACTCGTTCATTTTGGTCAGCTCGCGGTCCTTGAACTGGATGCTGCCGCCCGTGGCCCGGGTCTTGCCGCAGATCAGGTCGAGGACCGTGGTCTTGCCCGCACCGTTGGGGCCGATGACCACCCGCACTTCGTTGCGGTCGATGTACAGGTTGAGGTCGTCCACCGCCTTGAAGCCGTCGAACGAAACGGTCAGCCCTTCAATGGCCAGGACCGGTTTGTTCATCTGAAAGCCTGTGGCGCGGGTCATGGCTGAATCTCCATCGGGCTGGCAGCTTGCTTGTCAGCGGGGGCGGGGGTTGGCGTGATGACCGGGGCAGGGGAGGCAATCACCAGTGCCGGCTTGCGCGTCACGCCCGACAACCATTTGCGCCCGTGGCTTTCCCACAAACCGGCCAGGCCGTTGGGGAAATACATGACCACGGCGATGAACAGCCCGCCCATGAGGTACAGCCACAATTCGGGGAACGACTCGGAGAAGTAGGTCTTGCCGTAGTTGACCAGCAGCGATCCGTACACCGCGCCCAGCAGCGACATGCGCCCGCCCACGGCGGCGAAAATCACCATCTCGATGGACGGCACGATGCCCACGAACGAGGGCGACATGAACCCCACCTGCAAGGCGAACATCGCCCCGCCGATGGCCGAGAAACACGCCGCGACGCAGTACACGAAAACCTTGAACGCCGCCACGTCGTAACCGGAAAACCGTACCCGCTCTTCCTTGTCGCGCATGGCCATCAGCAGCCGGCCCAGCTTGGAGGCGAGGATGAACTTGCCAAACAGGATGCAGGCGAACAGCAGCCCTGCATTGACGAAGTACAACAGCATCCTGGCGCTGTCGCTGCGGATGTCCCAGCCCAGCAGTGTCTTGAGGTCTGTGATGCCGTTGATCCCGCCGGTCAAGCCTTGCTGGCCGATGATCAGCACCGTGAGGATCAACGCGATGGCCTGGGTGACGATGGAAAAATACACATCGCCCACCCGGCGTCTGAACAGCGCGACCCCAATGATCAAGGCCAGCAGCACCGGCAACACGATGATCGCGATCAAGGTGAACGTGAAGCTGTGAAACGGCGCCCACAGCCCGGGCAGTTCGGTGATCTGGTTCCAGTCCATGAAGTCCGGAATCCCGGGCGTGGACTGGATCTTGGTGCTTTCCGGATCGGAGGCTTCGAGCTTGAGGAACATCGCCATGCAATACCCGCCCAGGCCGAAGAACACCCCTTGGCCCAGGCTGAGAATGCCGCCGTACCCCCAGCACAACACCAGGCCCACGGCGACGAACGCGTAGGTCAGGTATTTGCCCACCATGTTCAGGCGAAAGGCGTCCAGGGTCAGGGGGAAGACCACCAGAATCAGGGCCGCGAGTATCAGCAGGCCGACCACGCCCTGGCGTCCGCCGAGCATTTTGTTTAGCGCGTTCATGGGGCTACCTCTCTGGCGCACACTTATTTACGGACCTTGCTGGCAAACAACCCCTGGGGGCGCATCAACAGGATCAGGATCACCGCGGACAGGGTCAGGACCTTGGCCATCGAGCCACTCATGAAGAACTCCGACAGGGACTGGGTCTGGGCAATGGCAAACGCCGAGGCGATGGTGCCGAACAGGCTGGCCGCGCCGCCGAAAACCACCACCAGAAAGGTGTCGACGATGTACAGGGAACCTGCGGTGGGGCCGGTGGAACCGATGGTGGTGAACGCTGCGCCCGCGACCCCGGCAACGCCGCAGCCCAGGGCGAAAGTCATGCGGTCAACCTTGCGAGTGTTGATGCCCACCGCCCGGCTCATGATGCGGTTCTGCACCGTGGCGCGGACGTGCAGCCCCCAGCGGGTGCGGTACAGCATCAGAAAAATCCCGCCGGTCATCAGCACGGTCAGGCCCATGACGAACAGGCCGTTGCGCGGGATCTCGATGGCGTCGGTGAGGTTCACCGCGCCCATCAGCCATTCGGGCGGGTTGGCGCTGACTTCACGGGCGCCGAAGATGGAGCGGAAGGCTTGCTGCATGACCAGGGACAGGCCCCAGGTCGCCAGCAGGGTGTCGAGCGGTCGTTGGTAAAGGCGACTGATCATCAGCCACTCCACCACCCAGCCCACTGCACCGGCCACCACGAACGACAACGCGATGGCGAAGAAGAAATAGTACGGCTGCATCCACGGACACCAGGTCTGCACCAGGGTCGACAGCAGATAAGTCGTGTAGGCGCCGATGGTGAGGAATTCACCGTGGGCCATGTTGATCACGCCCATCTGACCAAAGATGATCGCCAGCCCCAGGGCCATCAACAACAGCACGCAGAACACGGAAAGCCCGTTAAACCCCTGCATGGCCGCGATGGCACCAAATTCCGATAGCCATTCCATGGTGGTCCCTCCTCGGGAAGCTGTGTGGGTTTAGGATTGGGGGTCGGGACCAGCTGCAAGCTGTAAGCTTCAAGCGGCAAGTAAAAGCGAGAGCAACTGCAACGCACACCGCTTCCACTTGCCGCTTGCAGCTAACCGCTTACAGCTACCGCGCAGCGGCCTACTGATAGCCCTTCGGAAACGGATTGGGCTCGATCAGCTCCGACTCGTAAACCACTTTGAACTGGCCGTCAGCCTGGACTTCACCGATGCGGGTCTTGCTCCACAGGTGATGGTTTTCATGAATCTTCACGTAGCCTTCAGGCGCGGTGTTCAGCTCGATGCCTGGGGACGCCGCCACCACTTTGTCGACGTCAAAGCTGCCGGCTTTCTCGACCGCCGCTTTCCACAACCACGGGCCGAGGTAGGCGGCCTGGGTCACGTCGCCCATCACCGAATCCTTGCCGTACTTGGCCTTGAACGCCTCAACGAACGCCTTGTTGTTGGGGTTATCCAGGCTCTGGAAATACTTCATCGACGCGAAGAAACCCTTCATGTTCTCGCCGCCAATGCCCAGCAGTTCGTCTTCGGTGACCGACAGGGTCAACAGCGTCTGCTTGGTGGAATCGACGCCTGCGGCTTTGAGCTGCTTGTAGAACGCCACGTTGGAGCCGCCCACGACTGCGGCGAAGACCACGTCAGGTTTCTTCAATTTGACTTTGTTGATCAGCGAGCCGAACTGGGTATTGCCCAGCGGGTAGTAGTCTTCGCCGACGACCGTGCCGCGGAGCACGTTTTCGATGTGCTTGCGGGCGATCTTCATTGAGGTGCGCGGCCAGATGTAATCCGAACCGATCAGGTAAAAAGTCTTGGCCCCTTTGGTCTTGGCGATCCAGTCCAGGCTGGCCAGGATCTGCTGGGTGGCTTCCTGCCCTGTGTAGATCACGTTTTTCGACTGTTCCAGGCCTTCGTAGAAGGTCGGGTAGTACAACAGGCCGTTTTCTTTCTCGAACACCGGCAACACCGCTTTACGCGACGCCGAGGTCCAGCAGCCGAACACCGTGGCCACCTTGTCGTTGACCAGCAGTTTGCGGGCTTTCTCGGCGAAGGTCGGCCAGTCGGACGCACCGTCTTCCTGAACGATCTTGATCTGGCGACCGAGGATGCCGCCCGACGCGTTGATCTGGTCGATGGCCAGGCGTTCGGCCTGGATCGAACCGGTTTCGGAGATCGCCATGGTGCCGGTGGCCGAGTGCAGCTGGCCGACAGTCACTTCGGTCGGCGTGACCGCCAGACCGGTGCTGTTGGCGTCGTCGGCCAGGGTCATCTGGCTGAACACGCTGGCGGCGATCAGCGAGAGGGCGGCCGCCCCCAATGCCAGGCGTCGGGGGAAAAAGCGCGTGGGGCCTGTCAGTCGTGAATCCATGTTCCCGCTCCTGTGCTGGTGATTCGCGGCGCCGGGTGAGGGGCCGTCGCGAGCTGCGAGCAAGGATGAGGCGGGCGCGGGAATCGGGGTATACGCAGCGTGACGTATGCGCGTACGTCATTTGACGTAGGGCCGGAAGCGCCGGACCGGGGCATGATTGCGCCCGCGGCACAGAAGTTGCTGTTTGAACACAGGTCTCAGTTTCGCGCCAGCAAGGACGGTGAGTGGCGAATTCGCTCTCTCTCATCAGGAACCAATCTGTGCGACCCTCCGGCTCTCAACGCATCATCAAGGTGCGCCGCGATTACAACCGTCTGGTCGCCGACGAGACCATGGAAGACTACGCGTTGCGTTTCACGCCCAAGTCCTTTCGCAAATGGTCGGAATTCCGCATCGCCAACACCGCTGTCGGGGCCGTGTCGTTCCTGGCACTGGAAGCCATCGGCGGCGCGCTGGTGATGAGCTACGGCTTCACCAACACCTTATGGGCCATCATCGCCATGACGGTGGTGATCTTCCTCACCGGGCTGCCCATCAGCTACTACGCCGCGCGCTATGGCGTGGACATGGACCTGCTGACGCGAGGCGCCGGCTTCGGCTACATCGGCTCGACCATCACCTCGTTGATCTACGCCAGTTTCACCTTCCTGTTCTTCGCCCTGGAAGCGGCGATCATGGCCCTGGCGCTGGAGCTGTACACCCACATTCCGCTGGCGCTGGCGTACGTGATCTGCTCAATCATCGTCATCCCGCTGGTGGCCTACGGCATCACCCTGATCAGCCGCCTGCAGATGTGGTCGCAACCCTTGTGGCTGACGTTGCTGATCGTGCCGTACGTGTTCGTGATCTGGAAAAATCCCGACGCGCTGGCCGACCTCACCACCTTTGCCGGCCGGGAGGGCGAGGGCGGCACGTTCAATCTGCTGCTGTTCGGCGCCGCGTTCAGCGTGGCGTTGTCCCTGGTGACGCAGATCGGCGAGCAGGTGGACTACCTGCGCTTTCTGCCGGAAAAAACCCGCCGCAACCGCAAGCGCTGGTGGGCCGCGCTGCTGATGGCCGGGCCCGGCTGGGTCATCCCCGGCGGCCTGAAAATCATGGCCGGCGCCTTTCTTGCCTTTCTCGCCCTGCAACACCAAGTGCCCATCGAACGCGCGGCCGAGCCGACGCAGATGTACCTGGTGGCGTTCAACTACGTGTTTGCCTCCCCGGAATGGGGGCTAGCGGCCATGGTGCTGTTCGTGATCATTTCCCAGATCAAGATCAACATGACCAACGCCTACGCCGGGTCTCTCGCCTGGTCAAACTTCTTCGCCCGGGTCACCCACAGCCATCCGGGCCGGGTGGTCTGGCTGGTGTTCAACGTCGCTATCGCCTTGATCCTCATGGAGCTGGGTGTGTTCGACGCCATCGAGGAAGTGCTCGGCCTGTATGCCAACGTCGCCATCGCCTGGATCGGCGCGCTGGTGGCCGATCTGGTGATCAACAAACCCCTCGGCCTCTCGCCCAAGCACATCGAATTCAAGCGCGCGCACCTGTACGACATCAACCCGGTGGGCGTCGGCGCGATGTTTATTGCGTCACTGCTGTCGATGTGTGCCCATTTCGGCGCGCTGGGGGAGGTGGCCCGGGCTGCGCCGCCGCTGATTTCCCTGACCAGCGCCCTGATCGCGGCGCCGTTGATCGCCTGGCTGACCCAAGGCCGTTACTACATCGCCCGGGACAGCGACCCCGGTTTGCTGTTCCCCCTCGGCCGCCAGACCAGCCTGCGCTGTGGCGTGTGCAGCAACCGTTTCGAAACCCCGGACATGGCCTGGTGCCCGGCCTACGGTTCGCCCATCTGCTCGTTGTGCTGTTCGCTGGACGCCCGCTGCGGCGATCAATGCAAAACCCGCTCGCGGCTGTCGACCCAGTTCGAGGACCTGATCGCCCGCCTGCTGCCCCGCTTGCCACGCCAATACCTGCACACCCGGCTGGCGCAATACCTGGGCCTGCTCACCGTGTTGGTGCTGACCCTGACCGGGGCGCTGACGATGATTTACAGCCAGGTCTCACACGGCTTGATCGATCAATCGCCGCAGGTGCATCACACCCTGATGCTGGCGTTTCTCAAGGCGTTCCTGACCTTTTGCGTGTTCGCCGGCGTACTGGCCTGGTGGGTGGTGCTGACCCGGGAGAGCCGGCGCGTGGCCCTGGAAGAATCCGAGAGGCAGACTGCGTTGCTGATGCAGGAAATCGAGGCGCACCACAAAACCGATCAGGCGTTGCAGGAAGCCAAGGAAGCCTCGGAGGCCGCCAACGCCGCCAAGAGCCGCTATGTCACCGGGCTTTCCCACGAACTGCGCACGCCGCTCAACAGCATTCTGGGCTTCACCCAGATCTTGCAACGGGACAGCGCCACCCCGAGCAAACATCTGGACTCCCTGGCGACCATCATGCGCAGCAGTTCGCATTTGTTGTCGCTGATCGACGGCCTGCTGGACGTGGCCAAGATCGAAGCTGGCAAGTTGCGACTGGAGCCGACGGAAATCCTGTTCCAGGAGTTTCTCAGCGACCTGGAGAAAATGTTCGCCAGCCCGGCCCGGGAAAAAGGCCTGCACTTTCGCCTGGAGCTGATCGGGCGCATGCCGGAAGTGGTGCGCGGCGACGAGAAGCGGGTGCGGCAGATTCTGATCAACCTGCTGGGCAACGCGATCAACTTCACTGACAGCGGGGAAGTCTGCCTGCGGGTCAGTTACCGGCGCGAAACCGCGACCTTCGACATCATCGACACCGGAATCGGCATCGCGCCGGATCAGATCGAACGGATTTTTCAGCCGTTCGAACGGGGCGGGCTGGTACGCCAGGACAACGGCGTGGGCCTGGGGCTGACCATCACGCGGATGCTCACGGCGCTGATGGGCGGCGCCTTGTCCGTCAGCAGTCAGCCGGAGGAAGGCACGCGGTTTCAGGTGCGGCTGTTCCTGTCCGAAGTGCGGGTGCCCAAGGCGATCATCGACGTCAACCACGACGTCATCGGTTACGACGGTCCGCGCCGGCTGATTCTGGTGGTGGACGATCACATCGAGCACCGCAAGGTCATCAGCGGCATGCTCATGCCCCTGGGTTTTGACGTGGCGCAGGCGGCCAACGGGCAAGAGGCGGTCAGGCAGGTGTCGCTGTTGCACCCGGACCTGATCCTGATGGACCTGTCCATGCCGGACATGGACGGTTGGGCGACCAGCCGTATGATCCGCCGCAACGCGCTGTCCCTGGCGCCGATCATCGTGCTGTCGGCCAACGCCAATGCCTTCGCCGATGACAAGGAACGCAGCCTGCAGGTGTGCAATGACTACCTGGCCAAACCCCTGCATTTGCCGCAACTGCTGGACCGGATTCAGCACCATCTGCAACTGACCTGGCAGCGGCGTTTGCGCAGCGCCCCGTTGCTCGTGCAAGCGCCGGTGGTGTTGCCGTCGCGCGAAGATCTGGAAGAACTGTATGAACTGTGCGGCCTGGGCTATATCCGTGGCATACAACAAAAACTCGACGCCATCGAGCGCGAGAACACCCACAGCACCGGTTTTGTCACCCGCCTGCGAACCCTGGCGTCAGGTTTTCGCCTGGATGAACTCAGTCTTCAATTGAAGGAGGCCCTTAATGGACGCCATGACCCGAGCCGCTGAAAACGGCGTCATTCTGATCGTCGATGACGTACCCGATAACCTGGCGCTGCTGTCCGATGCCCTGGACGAGGCGGGGTACATGGTGCTGGTGGCGCTGGACGGGCACAGCGCGTTGACTCGCATCCAGCGTCGGCGTCCGGACCTGATTCTGCTGGACGCGATGATGCCCGGCCTGAACGGCTTCGACACCTGCCGCCAGATCAAGGCACAACCGGACACCGCCAACATCCCCGTGCTGTTCATGACCGCGCTGACCGACAGTGAGCACGTGGTGCAGGGTTTCGAGGCTGGCGCCATCGACTACGTCACCAAGCCGATCGAGTGCGCTGAAATGCTGGCCCGGGTCGCGTCGCATTTGCGCACCGCGCGCATCCTGCACACCGCCCGCACGGCGTCGCAGCCGGTGACGTTCGAAGACAAATCCGCCTACGGCAAACTGTCCCGCCGCTTCCAGCTCACCGACCGGGAAATCGAAGTGCTGCGCTGGGTGTCCTTCGGCAAAACCAACAAAGACATCGCCGACATTTTGCAACTGAGCCCGCGAACGGTGAACAAACACCTGGAACACATCTACATCAAACTGGGCGTCGAAACCCGCACCGCCGCCACCTCCGTGGCCATGGCGGCAATGACCGAGCGGGTGTGATCCCCGGGATACGAAGATCAAAAGCAGATCAAGAGCTTCCCGGCTGAAGCCGGTCCTACAGTCGGAGCCGGTCGCAATGCACGCACCCGCTGCTGTCAGTGGGACCGGCTTTAGCCGGGAAGAGGCCGGTTTGAGCGCTTCCAATTCTGCGGTATTGATTAATTGATTAATTGATTAATGGGGACTGATTTATTTACAAGGATTAATGGGGACTCGATTAATGGGGACTGATTTATTTACAGCGCTTCACCGTAAATTAATCTGTCCCCGTGTCCCCGTGTCCCCGCGCGTCACAGGTCTCACTGACGGGATGAGGTGCTTGTGCAGGACCGGCTTCAGCCGGGAAGGGACCAGGCTGCACACCCTCAATCTTTGGATCCAGTCACCCCGTAAACGCCCCGCGTTTGGATATAAGCTGAATCGCTTAACCCCTCAAATAACCACTCCCGATCTTCATTACTCACCGGCCCTAAATTCCCCGTCTTCCCAGCCGAAACATGTTCAGGCCGTGCCTTCTCGTTCTTGCAGCCCTCGTGCAAAGCGCAGCGCACCTATCGGCATCGCACTCTCGTCGCTGTCATCTCTGGTTATGGACACACGCATATGATCAAACGTCTGGGTTTCAGCAAAAAGATCCTGCTGGCCGCTGCACTCATCGTGGTAGTTGCCTTCTCGTGTTTCATTCTGGTGAACGACTTTCGCCAGCGCGAAACCCTGAAGAACAGCGTCGCCTCCGAACTTCAACAGATGGGCAGCCTGACCACGCAAAACATTCAAACCTGGCTCGACAGCCGCACGCAGTTGCTCAACTCCATGGCCCAGCAGATCGCGGTTGACGGTCCGGCGGTGACCAGCCTGCAACGGGCGATCGGTCTGCCGGTTTACCCGGACAACTTCCAGCTCAGTTATTTCGGCAGCAAGGACGGCGTGATGTTTTCCGTGCCCACGGGCAACCGCCCCGCCGACTATGACCCCCGTGCCCGTGGCTGGTACAAGGCGGCCGATGCGGCGCAGGGCATCATCGTGACTGAGCCGTACATCGCCGCCTCGTCGGGCAAGCTGGTGGTGACACTGGCCACGCCGGTGCGCCAGCAAGGGCAGATGATCGGCGTCGCAGGCGCGGACATTTCCCTGGACGCCATCAGCAAGACCATCAACTCGCTGAACTTCGGCGGCCATGGTTATGCGTACATCGTCAGTGCCGACGGCAAGATTCTGATCCACCCGGACACCAAGCTGATCCTGAAGAATGTCAGCGAGGCCTACCCGAGCGGCGCACCGACCATCGCGCCGGGCGTGGCGGAAATCGAGTCCGGCGGCAAGGCGCAGATCATCTCGTTCACCAAGGTGGAAGGGCTCTCGTCGGCTAACTGGTACGTGGCGTTGGTGCTGGACCGCGACGCGGCCTACTCGATGCTCAGCGAATTCCGCTCGTCCGCGATTCTCGCCATGGTCATTGCCGTGGCGATCATCATGGTGCTGCTGGGGCTGTTGATCCGCGTGCTGATGCAGCCGTTGCACCAGATGGGCCGGGCGATGCAGGACATTGCCGACGGCGAGGGTGACCTGACCATGCGTCTGGCCATCGTGTCCCAGGATGAGTTCGGCGCGCTGGCGCAGTCGTTCAACCGTTTCGTGGAGCGTATTCACAGCTCGATCCGCGAAGTGGCGTCGACCGCCGGGCAACTGGGGGAAGTCGCGGCGCGCGTGGTCGGAGCCTCGAACTCGTCGATGGGCAATTCCGATCAGCAGACCAGCCGCACCAGCAGCGTGGCCGCGGCGATCAATCAGCTCGGCGCCGCCGCCCAGGAAATCGCTCAGAACGCCGCGCTGGCGTCGCAGCATTCCAGCGACGCCACGCAACTGGCCAGCGAAGGCCAAGGCGTTGTCAGTCAGACGATCAAGGCGATGAACCAGCTGTCCGAGAAGATCAGCGAGTCGTGTGCCAACATCGAGACGCTGAACAACAAGACCGCGAACATCGGGCAGATTCTGGAAGTGATCACCGGTATCTCTCAGCAGACCAACTTGCTGGCGCTCAACGCCGCCATCGAAGCGGCGCGGGCAGGGGAAGCGGGTCGTGGCTTTGCGGTGGTGGCGGACGAGGTGAGGAACCTGGCGCACCGCACCCAGGATTCGGCGCAGCAGGTGCAGGGGATGATCGAGGAGTTGCAGGTGGGCGCGCGGGACGCGGTGATCAACATGACCGAGAGCCAGCGTCAGAGCGAGAACAGTGTGACGATCGCCAATCAGGCGGGCGAACGGCTCAATAGCGTGACCCGCCGGATCAGTGAGATCGATGGGATGAATCAGTCGGTGGCGACGGCTACCGAGGAGCAGACGGCGGTGGTTGAGGCGATCAACGTGGACATTACCGAGATCAATACGCTGAATCAGGAGGGGGTCGATAACCTGAAGTCAACTCTTGATGCTTGTGCGCACTTGGAGCATCAGACGGCGCGGTTGCAGCATTTGGTGGGGACCTTCAGGATCTAGACGCAAGATCAAGATCAAGATCAAGATCAAGATCAAGATCAAGATCAAGATCAAGATCAAGATCAAGATCAAGATCAAGATCAAGATCAAGATCAAGATCAAGATCAAGATCAAGATCTAGAGCGTCGGCCTAACGGCCTCTGTTTCGCCTTCGGCGAGTTACTTGGAAAAGCACCCCAAGTAACCAAGGGTGCTTGCTCCTGGCTTGGTTCCTCCTTCGTCGGAATACCCTCACTCCGACGACGCTCCGTGGGCCCGCGCCGAACGGACATCCATGTCCTGACGGCGCTCTCGCCGCATCCCTGCGGCTCGGCCCACTACGCGTCGTCTACGTTCAGCCTGCACCCAAGTCGCGATGGGCGTCGTCTGAACTATTTGTGTTTCAAGATCAAAAGCAGATCAAAGCACGCGTAGTAGGACCGGCTTTAGCCGGGAAGAGGTTAGCTCAGACGCCAACATTGGATCGTTCCCTACGCTCCGCGTGGGAATGCATCCCCTGACGCTCCGCGTCACAGGCCTCACTGACGGGATGCGGTGATCTTGTGGGACCGGCTTCAGCCGGGAAGGGGCCAGCCTTTACACCCTGGATCTTGCGGCGTGACACCCGACGTCTTCCCGGCTAAAGCCAGTCCTACGGTCGAAGTGCATTTCCATAGTGGGACCGGCTTCAGCCGGGAAGAGGCCAGCCTTTTACACCCTCAATCCCGCAGCGCGCCATCCGACGCCTTGCCCGCTAACGCTGGTACTGCTAACCCCATAGCGTTGTGCCAACGGACCAACGGCACGAATTATTTGTTTCAGTCTTGGCATTGACCCCGCTGTCCTGCCTTCAACATCCGCGCAACTTGTCTAGCCCGCACAGCGGCTAGATCGCCCTTGGGCGCCAACCTGTCCAGAAAAACCCCGAAAAGTCCCGTAGCAAACCGTCTCCGAAGTGCAATCCCACAGTCATCGTCGGTTCATGGAACTGCCACAGGCTGCCCCTAATGTCACTCGCACCGAACGCGGCCATGGACGGTCGTGCGGCTGATCATTCACTCCCGGCAGGACGCTGGAATCACAAAACCAGAGAAGCCCATGACCGCAGCCATCCACGTCGACCGCCTCAACAAGACCTTCGCCCGAAAGACCGCTTTGGTTGACCTTGCATTGTCTATACAACACGGGGAGATGGTCGCGCTGATCGGCGCGTCCGGGTCCGGTAAATCCACGCTGTTGCGTCACCTGGCCGGGCTGGCCTGCTGCGATCGCAGCAATGGCGGCAGCGTCCAGGTGCTGGGTCGTGAAGTGCAGGCCTCGGGACGGCTCAACGGCAAGGTGCGTCGCCTGCGCGCGGATATCGGCTACATCTTTCAGCAATTCAATCTGGTCAATCGCCTCAGCGTGCTCGACAACGTCCTGCTCGGCTGCCTGGGTCGCATGCCGCGCTGGCGTGGAAGCCTCGGCCTGTTCAACGCCGAGGAGAAAGCCCGGGCCATGGCCAATCTTGACCGCGTCGGCCTTGCCGATCTGGCGCCGCAGCGGGCGTCGACCCTCTCCGGCGGCCAGCAGCAGCGGGTAGCCATTGCCCGCGCGCTGACCCAGAAGGCCGAAGTGATTCTTGCCGACGAACCCATTGCCTCCCTCGACCCCGAGTCCGCGCGCAAGGTCATGGAAATCCTCGCCGACATCAATCGCCGGGACGGCAAGACCGTCGTCGTCACCCTGCATCAGGTGGATTACGCCGTGCGCTATTGCCCCCGTGCCGTGGCACTCAAGGGCGGGCGCATTCACTTCGACGGCAACGGCGCCGAGCTCAACAGCCAGTTTCTCAACGACCTGTACGGCGCCGACGCTGACACCAGCCTGATGTTCGACGGCAGCGCGCGGGACACCGAACGACCGCCCCAACTGCTGATGGCCCGCGCCTGATTCAGTTGCGGCACTGACAAACCACATAAACCAGACAACACCCCAACAACCAACCCAGCTCCGGGAGTTCCCCATGTTGAACCGTATCGGGCGCGTCTTCGCGTCTGCCGCTGTCGTCGCCGGTTGCCTGATGGGCACTGCGCAGGCTGATGACAACGTCATCAACTTCGGCATCATGTCCACTGAGTCGTCGCAGAACCTGAAGAGCGTCTGGCAGCCGTTCCTCGACGACATGACGAAAAAGACCGGGCTTAAAGTCAACGCCACCTTCGCCTCCGACTACGCCGGCCTGATCCAGGGCATGCGCTTCAACAAGGTCGATGTGGCCTGGCTCGGCAACAAGGCGGCTATGGAAGCGGTGGACCGTTCCGGCGGCGAGATCTTTGCCCAGACCGCTGCTGCCAACGGTGCGCCCGGCTACTGGAGCGTGATCATTGCGCGCAAGGACAGCCCGATCAATTCGGTCGAGGACATGCTCAAGCACGCCAAGGAACTGACCTTCGGCAACGGTGACCCGAACTCCACCTCGGGCTATCTGGTGCCGGGCTACTACGTCTTCGCGCAGAACCACGTCGACGCCGCCACCGCCTTCAAACGCACGCTGAACTCCAGCCATGAAGTCAATGCCCTGAGCGTGGCCAAAGGGCAACTGGACGTCGCGACCTTCAACACCGAAAGCTGGGACCGTCTGGCAGTCACCCAGCCGGACAAGGCCGCCATGCTCAAGGTCATCTGGAAATCGCCGCTGATCCCCGCCGACCCGATGGTCTGGCGCAAGGGCCTGTCGGACGCGGACAAGAACAAGATCCGCGATTTCTTCGCTAACTATGGCGACACCGACGAAGAAAAGGCCGTGCTGAAGAACATGCAGATGGGCAAGTTCCTCAAGTCCTCGGACGACCAGTTGCTGACCATCCGCCAGCTCGAGCTGTTCAAGCAGAAGACCGAAACCACGGCCAGCACCACCCTCAGCGCCGAAGAGAAGGCCACTCGCCTGAAAGACATCGACGCCGGGCTGACCAAGCTGCAGGACCGTATTTCCGAGCTGGAAAAGCAAGGCACCGCCAAGGCGGGTTGATGCACGGGGCGCGCCTGCCTGTGGGGACCAACCCCGTGCAGGCACGGCGCGCCAGTCATGACGCTTCATCCGTTCGCAACCGGACTTTTTATGACCACTCACGCTGCTTACATCGAAGCCGCCGGCAAGCGCAGCTGGCCGCAATACCTGGGCTGGGGCCTGTTCCTGGCGATGATGGCCTGGGCCTGGCACGGCGCGGAAATGAACCCGCTGGCGCTGTACCGCGACTCCGGCAACATGGCGACCTTCGCCGCCGACTTCTTCCCGCCTGACTTCCACGAATGGCGCGCGTACCTCAAGGAAATGATCGTCACGGTGCAGATCGCCCTGTGGGGCACGCTGCTGGCGATCGTCTGCTCGGTACCGCTGGGCATTCTCTGCGCCGACAACATCACGCCGTGGTGGATTCACCAGCCATTGCGCCGGGTCATGGATGCGTTCCGTTCGATCAACGAAATGGTCTTCGCCATGCTCTTCGTGGTCGCTGTCGGCCTGGGCCCGTTTGCCGGTGTCCTGGCGTTGTGGATCAGCACCACCGGCGTGCTCGCCAAGCTGTTCGCCGAAGCGGTGGAAGCGATTGATCCGGGCCCGGTCGAGGGCGTGCGCGCCACCGGCGCCAGTGCGTTGCAGGAAGTGATCTTCGGGGTCATCCCCCAAGTCATGCCGCTGTGGATTTCCTACGCGCTGTACCGATTCGAATCCAACGTGCGCTCGGCGACGGTGGTGGGGATGGTTGGTGCTGGCGGGATCGGCGTAATCCTCTGGGAAAACATCCGCGCCTTCCAGTTCACCCAGACCTGCTCGGTGCTGCTGGTGATCATCGTGGTGGTGAGCGTCATCGACATCTTCTCCCAGCGCCTGCGCAAGCAGTTCATCTAACGACCACGACAGGAGAGGGTGCGAACCCTTTTTTTAGCCATGCAGTTGTCTAGACAAACCGAAACGATGAACCGCGGGGCCTTGCCCCGTGAACCCCTGCACCGTGAACCCAGGTACCGCGAACTGGCGCAGACCCTGCGCAGTGAACTCGACCGCTACACCGCCGGCGAATACCTGCCCGCCGAAGTCCAGCTGGCTGCGCGCTTCGAGGTCAACCGCCACACCGTGCGCCGGGCCATCGACGAACTGGTGCGCGAAGGCAGCCTGCTGCGCCGACAGGGCAAAGGCACCCAAGTGCTGGGCCGTCCGCTGGTGTACCCGGTCGCCGCCGGCAGTGCCTACAGCGAATCCCTCGCCGCGCTCGGCCACGGCGTCGAAGCGGTGCTGCTGCAACGCCGGCACTGCACGGCGACGGTGGAGGAGGCCGCGCATCTGGGCCTCGAACCCCACGCGCCGCTGATCGAACTGCAAACATTGCGCCGCCTCGACGGCCAGCCGGTCTGCCTGATTCGCCACCGTTACTGCGCCACCCGCGCGTCGTTGATCGCCGACTACGTCAGCGGCTCGGTGCGCCAGTTCCTCACCGAACGGCAATTGCCGTTGACCCGGACCTTCAGCCTGATCGGCGCGCGCCTGCCCAGTCGCGAAGAGGCCAGTGTGCTGCTGATGCCGCGCCACTTGCCGGCGCTGACGGTGCTGACCCTTTCCCACGATGCGCACGGAAACCCGGTGGAGATTGCCCATTCCACCAGCCGCTCCGACCGCTTCCAGTATCAGATCGTCACCTGATGGAGATGCCCGCGATGACTGCCACACCCGTTTCCTCCAACGCGGCCGACGCCCCGGCACCCGACCATGCCGCTCGCCAGCACTGGATCGGCGTGCTGTCGCGCAGCCGCCGGGCCGAACTGCAGGCCCACGAAGCCGCCCTGCGTGACGCCGACTACCAACTGATCCGCGCGCCGGAAATCGGCATGACCCTGGTGCGGGGCCGCATGGGCGGCAGCGGCGCGCCGTTCAACGTCGGCGAGATGACCGTGACCCGCTGTGTGGTGCGCCTGGCCGATGGCCGCACCGGCTTCAGCTACCTGGCGGGGCGCGACAAGGCCCACGCCGAGCTCGCCGCCCTGGCCGACGCCCATTTGCAGGGCGCGCAACAGGCCCACTGGATCAGCGACCTGATCGACCCGCTGGCCCGCGCGCAAGACCTGCGCCGGGCCCAACAACAAGCCGAAACCGCCGCGACCAAAGTGGACTTCTTCACCCTGGTCAGAGGAGAAAACTGATGAGCACCTCTCTCGCCACTCAATCCTTGCCCGCCTCGCTGTTGCAGCCGGCATTCACCGATCCGGTGCTGGATGCCCAGCGCAGTTTTCGCGCCGCGCTCAAGGCCCTGGCCGGCCCCGGTGTCGCGCAAAGCCTGCTCGCCACGCAAACCCCGCCGCACCTTGAAGGCCTTGCCGCGGCCAGCCACGCCCTGTGCCTGGCCTTGCTGGACATCGACACGCCGCTGTGGCTCGCCCCCAAGTTCGACACCCAGGCCATCCGCGCCAACCTGACCTTCCATTGTGGCTGCCCCATCGTCAGCGACCGGCAGAACGCCCGCTTCGCGCTGCTCGACGACAGCCAGTTGCACGACCTCAGCGGTTTCGACCTGGGCAACGATCGCTACCCCGACCAGTCCTGCACGCTGCTGGTTCAGTTGCCGAGTCTGCAGGGCGGCACGCAACTGGCCTGGCGCGGGCCGGGGATCGAAAGCAAAAACCACGTCAGCCTGCCGTTGCAGGAGGCGTTCTGGCAGGAGCGCGAAGCGCGCAATGACTTCCCCCGCGGGATCGACGTGTTCTTCGTCGCCGGCAGCGAATTGCTCGGCCTCCCGCGCAGCACCCAAGTGCTGTTCAAGCCGCAACCGTCCAGTCTGCAACCGTCCAGCCCTCAACCGTCGACAGGAGCCGTCTGATGTACGTTGCCGTCAAGGGTGGCGAACAGGCCATCGACAATGCCCACAAACTGCTGGCGAAACGACGCCGGGGCGACACGTCCGTCGCGGAACTGGGCGTGGAACAAATCCGCCAGCAACTGCCCCTGGCCGTCGCCCGGGTGATGACCGAAGGCTCGCTGTACGACGCTGAACTCGCCGCGCTGGCCATCAAGCAATCGGCCGGCGATCTGGTCGAAGCGATCTTCCTGCTGCGCGCCTACCGCACCACGCTGACCCGCTTCAGCGCCAGTCTGCCCATCGACACCTCGGCCATGCAGCTCAACCGGCGTCTGTCGGCCACGTTCAAGGACGTTCCCGGCGGGCAACTACTGGGCCCGACCTTCGACTACACCCACCGCTTGCTGGATTTCACCTTGCTGGCCGAGGGCGCATTCCCTGGCCCTGAAGGGCAGGCCGACGCGGCCGTTCAGGATTGTCCGCGGGTGCTGGGGCTGCTCGCCAAAGAAGGCCTGATCAAGGAAGAACAGGACACCGGCGCGCCGGTCGCTGACATCACCCGCGCGCCGCTGGAGTACCCGGCCAGCCGTGCCGAACGCCTGCAAGCGCTGGCCCGCGGCGATGAAGGCTTTCTCTTGGCGCTGGGCTATTCGACCCAGCGCGGCTATGGCCGCAATCACCCGTTTGCCGGCGAGATTCGCGTCGGTGACGTGGAGGTGTGGATCGAGCCGGAAGAGCTGGGCTTCCCGATCTCCATCGGCGCCATCGAAGTGACCGAGTGCGAAATGGTCAACCAGTTCGTCGGTTCCGCCACCGAGCTGCCGCAGTTCACGCGCGGCTACGGCCTGGCCTTCGGGCACGCCGAACGCAAAGCCATGGGCATGGCGCTGGTGGATCGCTCGTTGCGCGCCGGTGAGTACAGCGAGGAAATCGTCTCGCCCGCGCAGCAGGAAGAATTCGTGCTTGCCCACTGCGACAACGTCGAAGCCGCCGGTTTCGTTTCGCACTTGAAACTGCCGCACTACGTGGACTTCCAGTCGGAACTGGAACTGATCCGCACACTGCGCACGCCCTCCAAGGAGCAGGCTCAATGAATGCTGCCACGCCGCCACGTCTTCAGCCACAGGCCCCCCGAGACGAGGCCTACAACTTCGCGTATCTGGATGAACAGACCAAACGCATGATCCGTCGCGGCCTGCTCAAAGCCGTGGCCATTCCCGGCTATCAAGTGCCCTTCGGTGGCCGTGAAATGCCGCTGCCTTACGGCTGGGGCACCGGCGGCATGCAGCTGACCGCCGCGATCCTCGGCGCCGAGGACGTGCTCAAAGTCATCGATCAGGGCGCCGACGACACCACCAATGCCGTGTCGATCCGCCGATTTTTCGCCCGCACCGCCGGCGTCGCCACCACCGAGCGTACCCCCGAAGCGACGATCATCCAGACCCGTCACCGCATCCCGGAAACGCCGCTGCACGCCGATCAGATTATGGTCTATCAGGTGCCGATTCCCGAGCCGCTGCGCTTCATCGAACCGTCGGAAACCGAGACCCGCACCATGCACGCGCTGAATGATTACGGCGTCATGCACGTCAAGCTCTACGAAGACATCGCCACCTTCGGCCACATCGCCACGGCCTACGCCTACCCGGTGACCGTCGATGAACGCTACGTCATGGACCCGTCGCCGATCCCCAAATTCGACAACCCGAAACTCGACATGAGCCCGGCATTGATGCTGTTCGGCGCCGGTCGCGAGAAGCGTCTGTACGCGGTGCCGCCGTTCACCCGCGTCACCAGCCTCGATTTTGAAGATCACCCTTTTGAAGTGCAGAAATGGGAACACAACTGCGCCATCTGCGGCAGCCACGAGTCGTTCCTCGACGAGCTGATCCTCGACGATCAGGGCACCCAGAGCTTCGTCTGCTCGGACACCGACTACTGCGCGCAACGGGTCAGTCAGGGGAGGGGCGCGCAATGAATGCTGCTCAACAGATCGACCGTGATGCCGTCAGCGACCGCACCCAGCCACTGCTGAAAGTGCGCGGACTGACCAAGTTGTACGGTCCGGAGAAAGGCTGCCAGGACGTCAGTTTCGAGCTGTACCCCGGCGAGGTGCTGGGCATCGTCGGCGAATCCGGCTCCGGCAAGTCGACGCTGCTGTCGCTGCTCAGCGGCCGTTGCCCGCCCGACCGGGGCGTCATCGATTACCGCCTCGCCGACACCCATAAAAATGCCGGCCAATGGCTGGACCTGTACAGCGCCAGCGAGGCCGAGCGCCGCACACTGCTACGTACGGAATGGGGCTTCGTCGAGCAGAACCCTCGAGACGGCCTGCGCATGGGCGTTTCAGCCGGTGCCAATATCGGCGAGCGGCTGATGGCCCAGGGCGTGCGCAATTATCAGGCGCTGCGGGCGGCGGGGCTGGACTGGCTCAACCAGGTGGAGATCGACCCGGCGCGCATCGACGACTTGCCACGGACCTTTTCCGGCGGCATGCAGCAGCGCCTGCAAATCGCCCGAAATCTGGTGTCCGGCCCACGGCTGGTGTTCATGGACGAGCCCACCGGCGGCCTTGACGTGTCGGTGCAGGCGCGCTTGCTCGACCTGATGCGCGGGCTGGTGCGCGAGCTGGACCTGGCGGTGGTGATCGTCACCCACGACCTGGCCGTGGCCCGTTTGCTCGCCGATCGGCTGATGGTCATGCGCCGTTCCCACGTGGTGGAAACCGGCCTGACCGATCAGATCCTCGACGACCCGCAACATCCGTATTCGCAGCTGCTGGTGTCTTCGGTGCTGCAGCCATGATCCGACTTTCGGGATGCCTTCAATGAACACGCTGATCGAGGTCCGTGACCTCTCGAAAACCTTCACCCTGCACCAGCAGAACGGCGTGGTGCTCAACGTGCTGCGCGGCCTGAATTTCTCCGTCAGCGGCGGCGAGTGCCTGGTGCTCCACGGCCATTCCGGCGCGGGCAAAAGCACGCTGCTGCGCACCCTCTACGGCAACTACTTGCCGGCCGGTGGCAGCATTCGCGTGCAGCATCAGGGCGAGTGGCTGGAACTGGTCGGCGCTTCGCCGCGCGAGGTGCTGCAAGTGCGGCAGCAAACCCTCGGCTACGTCAGCCAGTTTCTGCGGGTGATTCCCCGCGTCGCCACCGTCGAGGTGGTCATGGAACCGGCGCTGGCCCGTGGCTGGAAGCATGAAGACGCCCAGGTCCGCGCCGAGCATCTGCTCGCCCGGCTGAACATTCCCCAGCGCCTGTGGCAACTGGCGCCGGGGACGTTTTCCGGCGGCGAACAGCAGCGCGTCAACATCGCCCGCGGCTTCATGGTGCCGTGGCCGGTGATGCTGCTGGACGAGCCGACCGCGTCGCTGGACGACGGCAACCGTCAGGTGGTCCTCGAATTGATCAATGAAGCGAAGGGCGCCGGTGCTGCGGTGATCGGCATCTTCCACGACCGTCTGGCCCGGGAAGCGGTGTCCGACCGTCATCTGAACATGACCCCGCCCGATCTTGACCCGCAAGCCTCAATGGCATCGATGGCATCGAGCCCGAAGGAGACCGAACAATGCTGAACGAAGAGATCCTGACCCACGCCAAGATCGTCACCGCCGAGCGCGTCTTCAGCGGCACCGTGGTGCTGCGTGACGGGTTGATCAGCGAAATCGACGAGGGCATCAGCCAGTTGCCCCAGGCGCAGAACCTCAATGGCGATTACCTGCTGCCGGGGCTGGTCGAGCTGCACACCGACAACCTGGAAAAACACCTGAGCCCGCGCCCCGGTGTGGATTGGCCGTCAGCGTCGGCGGTCATGAGCCACGACGCGCAAATCATCGCGGCGGGCATCACCACGGTGTTCGACGCGCTGTCCATCGGCGACGTCAACCCCAAGGGCAAGCGCATGCAGCAACTGCCGGGCATGGTCGAGGCGATCGCCAAGGCCAACGCCGCCGACATGACCCGCGCCGAGCACCGCCTGCACCTGCGCTGCGAGGTCTGTCACCCGGACACCCTCAGCGTGTTCCGCGACCTGGTCGAGCAGCCCCTGGTGCAGCTGGTGTCGGTGATGGACCATTCGCCGGGCCAGCGCCAGTTCGCCCTGGAATCCAAGTACCGTGAGTACTACATGGGCAAATACCACCTGAGCAGCGAGCAGATGGACGCCTTCATTGTCGAGCAGGTCGCCAACTCGAAGACCTACAGCGACCGTTATCGCCGGGCGATTGTCGATATCTGCCTGGCACGCGGACTCTCGGTGGCCAGTCACGACGACGCCACCCTGGCCCATGTCGAGGAATCGGCGGCCTACGGCATGAGCATCGCCGAGTTCCCGACCACGCTTGAAGCGGCGCAGGGCTGCCGGCGTCTGGGCATGAGCGTGTTGATGGGCGCGCCGAACATCGTCCGTGGCGGCTCGCACTCGGGCAACATCGCGGCGGCGACATTGGCCGAAGAAGGGCTACTGGATATTCTCTCCAGCGATTACTATCCGGCCAGCCTGTTGCAGGCGGCGTTCACCCTGGGCGCCCAGTTGGATGAGTCGCAGGTGTCAGCGGACGACTCGACAGGCGCCGGGCTGGCGCGTGCGGTGACCACGGTCAGCCTGGCGCCGGCCCGTTCGGCGGGCTTGCAGGATCGCGGCGAGATCCGCGTCGGCCTGCGCGCCGACCTGATCCACGCCCGGGCTGTGGGCACACTGCCGATCATTCAACAAGTCTGGCGACAAGCGAAGAGGGTGTTCTGATGGCAGGCAGGTTGATCTATCTCATCGGGCCGTCGGGTTCGGGCAAGGACAGCCTGCTGGACGCGGCCCGGGAGGCATTGGCCGCGCGGGACTGCCGGATCGTGCGGCGGGTCATTACCCGCTCGGCAGAAGCCAAGGGCGAAGCGGCCCAGGCCGTCAGCGTCGAGCGTTTCGAGGCCCTGCAGGCCCAGGGCGCGTTTGCCTTGAGCTGGTTCGCCAACGGCCTGCATTACGGCATCCCCAACGAGATCGACCAATGGCTGGCCGACGGGCACGACGTCCTGGTCAACGGCTCGCGCGGCCATCTGCCCCACGCGCGGTCGCGTTATCCGTCACTGTGGGTGGTGCTGCTGACGGTGGATCAATCGGTATTGCGGGATCGATTGCTCAGTCGGGCGCGGGAATCGGCGGATGAGATCGAAACCCGACTGGCGCGCAATGCCCAGTTCGCTGACGATTTGCAGATGAGTGACCCGTCAATGATCGTGCTCGACAACTCCGGCGCCCTTGAGCAAACGGTCGCCCGATTGCTGCAGCGACTGGAGCGCGCCCCCGCATGCGTCTGACCCTGTTGGGCACGGGGGATGCGCGACAAGTGCCGGTCTATGGCTGTGAGTGCGCCGCCTGCCGCGCCGCCCATGCCGACCAACGCCTGCGCCGCCGTCCGTGCTGCGCGCTGGTAGCACTGGGCGACCAACGCTGGCTGATCGACAGCGGTTTGCCCGACCTGACCGAACGCTTCCCGCCCCGCAGCCTCAGCGGCATCCTGCAAACCCACTACCACGCCGACCATGCCCAGGGCCTGCTGCACCTGCGCTGGGGCCAGGGCCTTGTGATTCCGGTGCACGGCCCGGTCGACCCGGAAGGATTATCGGACCTGTACAAGCACCCGGGCATTCTCGATTTCAGCCAGCCTTTCATGCCCTTCGAAAGCCGCGCCCTCGGCGAACTCCAGGTCACCGCGCTGCCGCTGCTGCACTCCAAACCGACGCTGGGTTATTTGCTGGAAGGCGGGGGACGGCGGATCGCGTACCTCACTGACACCGTCGGCTTGCCCCATGACGCCCAGGCCTTTCTGCAGCGCGAGGCGCTCGACGTGCTGGTCCTCGACTGCTCCATGCCCCCTCAGCCGCAGACGCCGCGCAACCACAACGATGTGAACCTGGCGCTGCAGATCATTGAGGCGCTCAAGCCCGAACAGGCCGTGCTGACCCATGTCGGGCATACGCTGGATGCGTGGCTGATGGAACATGCCGCAGAACTGCCTGACCACGTTCGGGTGGCGCGGGACGCCATGGAAGTCTGACCGGGGCGGGGAGGGCTGACGTTAGGCGAGTCATCCTATGACCTCCTGTCGCTCAGGTCGCTTAAACACCTGTCCGGCTTCAACTTTTGCCTGTCACGGCCGTTGCAAATGTAGCCCTACATTTCCTTCGGAGCTTGACCATGTCGTTGATTCCTCGCCGCATCGCTGGACGAATGACCCTGGGGATCCTGACATTGCTGGTGCTGACGGCGGTGGCGATTTACGCGGTCATGACCCTGGGCGGCAAACCCCAGCTGGTGGCTGCCGGCACCGAGTCGGCGGAGCAGTCAGCCAGCGCCATCACCCGTCAGCTGGCGTTACCGTTGAGCCGCATCGAAGGGACGGCGGCGGCCATGGCGCT
Source organism: Pseudomonas sp. W5-36 (assembly GCF_046540455.1). Lineage (NCBI taxonomy): Bacteria > Pseudomonadati > Pseudomonadota > Gammaproteobacteria > Pseudomonadales > Pseudomonadaceae > Pseudomonas > Pseudomonas sp. W5-36. The sequence continues at coordinate 87,899 of NZ_JAXCIQ010000016.1, forward strand.
GCTGGCAGAGACGCTGCCCCACGACGAAACCCTGTACATGAGCAATTTCCCCGGCCTGATCGACAGCCAGGGGGATTCCGCCATTGCCGGTGGCGGCGTATGGCCGGAGCCCAACGCCTTTGCGGCAGGCACCGAGCGCCGCAGTTTTTTCTGGGCCCGCGACCCCGCCAACCGGCTGGATTTCTCGGACGAATACAACCAGGCCAAAACGCCGCCTTATCAGGCTGAGTCCTGGTACACCGGGGCCAAGTCCGCACCGGCAGGGCGTTGCGTCTGGTCCGATGCGTATCAGGACCCGGTCAGCGGCGTGGCAATGACCACCTGCAGCGTGCCTTACCGGGCCCAGGGCGCGTTCGCCGGTGTCGCGACCATCGACCTGAAGCTGGACGGTCTGGCGGCGTTCCTCAAAGACAAAGGCGGCGTCACCGACGGCTACGCCTTTGCGGTCGATCCGTCAGGGAATCTGCTGTATTTCCCTGATGCGAAGGGCACCAAGAGCCTGTTGACCATTACCGGATTGAGCCAGGAGCAAACCTGGTTCAAGCCGGTGGCTGATCAGCTAGCGAGCAACACCTCGGCCCTCTCGACCCTGCGGATTGAGCACGACGGTCGGCTCAACGGCCCGGCCTACGTCACCCTGGCGACCATGGCCGGCACGGGCTGGCGCATTGGGCTTGTGACCCCGGAAGCCCGGGTTGTCGGCCTGGCCAACCGCCTCACCGGACAGATTCTGTTGTTCCTGTTGCCGCTTTTGGGCGTGCTGCTGGGTCTGGCCTGGCTGGCCGGCAAGCGGCTGCTGGCGCAACTGGAGGAAACCACTGCTCAGATCTCAAGCCTGGGCCAAGGCGGTCAGACTGACACTCAACTGGCGATTTTGCGCGCCGACGAGATCGGCGCGTTGCGTGAGTCGGTCAACCGCTATGCCGGTTCCCTGCGCGACATGCTGCACCGCATCGCCGAGGAATCGGTGTCTCTGGAGCGTCAGGCCAACGAGCTGGCGCAGTTGTCCCAAGGCGTCGCCGAACGGGCCGAATCCCAGCGTCAGGACAATACGCTGCTGGCCACCGCGATCACCGAGATGTCGGCCAGTGCCAATGAAGTCGCCCAGAACACCACAGACTGCTCCGACACCGCCCGCCGTTCCCTGGGCGATGCGCAGAAGAGCCAGGATCAGGTCAACAGCAACAGTCAGTCCATCGAAGTCCTGGCGACGGACATTGCCGGGGCGGCGGGCGCCATCACCCAGCTGGGCGATGATATCGAGCGCGTGGGCAGTGTGCTGGAGGTGATCAAGTCGATCTCCCAGCAGACCAACCTGCTGGCCCTGAACGCCGCCATTGAAGCGGCGCGGGCAGGGGAGCAGGGGCGTGGTTTTGCGGTGGTGGCTGATGAGGTGCGCACCCTCGCCGGGCGAACCCAGGCGTCGGCGAACGAGATTCAGGAGATGATCTCGCAACTGCGTCAGGCCTCCAGTGCGGCGGTCTCGACGATGCAAAACGGTGCCACCCGCACCCGTGAGTCGGTGCAGCAGGCGGTCGACGTCGCCGCGACACTGGGCACCACCGTCTTCAGCTTCGACGACATCGTTCAGCGCGCCCATCAGATCGCCGTGGCCGCCCAGGAGCAAAGCCATGTCACCCACGAAATCAACGAACTGGCCGTGCGCATTCACGCCTCCAGCGAACAAGGCGCGCGGGACGCCGGCACCCTGCGCGAACTGGGCAAAGGCATGCAGTCGATCTCCGCTCGCCTGGGTGCACTGAGCCGCGGTGGCCGGGAGGGGTAAGGCGCTTTGCGCGCTGTCCAGGCGGGGCGTGAGCACGATTAAATCTTCGGCGTCTGAAACGCCGTCTTCGTGAGCAAGCTCACTCCCACATGGGTTGTGTTGCCAGGAAATTGAGGGTGGTCAAGCCGACCTCTTCCCGGCTGAAGCCGGTCCCACTAAAACACCGCGTGCCGTAGGCCCAATTGAAGCCGGTCCTACTAAAGACACCGCGTGCCGTAGGACCATCTGAAGCCGGTCCCACTAAAACACCACGTGACTGTAGGACCGGCTTCAGCCGGGAAGCTCTTGAAAGGGGGGCTTTTCCAAGTCACTCGCCGAAGGCGTTCAGCAAGGACTCTTGGCCTGAGGGATGGAGGCCGCCAGGCTTTTCATCATGGGCTAACCGCTGAGCAACCAGGGCGTATTCAGCCGCCGGTCATGTTCATGAAGCGCACCACCTGGACGTCATCGTTGAGCTCGAAGTTGTGCTTCCACGGCTTCAACTGCATGGCGTTGACGATGGCTTTTTCGAGCTTGTCCGGTTGACCCGGATTGGCCCGGAGCACGGCTTTCAGGTCGGCGGAATGCTCGTTACCCAGGCACAGCAACAGACGACCTTCCACCGTGACCCGAACCCGGTTGCAGGTTGCGCAGAAGTTATGGCTGTGGGGCGAGATGAAGCCGATGCGGATGTGCGGCGCCTCGGCCACCCGCCAGTAGCGCGAGGGCCCGGACGTAGACTCGGTGGAATGCACCAGGGTGTAGCGCTCGGCGATGCGCTCGCGGACCTGCTCGCTGGAGTAGAACGACTCGGCGCGGCTGTGCTCGCTGATGGTCCCGAGGGGCATCTCTTCGATAAACGTGATGTCGACGCCACGATCAATGGCGAAGGCCACCAGATCATTGATCTCGTGGTCGTTGCGGCCCTGCATCACCACGCAGTTGAGCTTGGTGCGCTCGAAACCGGCCGCGTTGGCGGCGTCGATCCCGGCGATGACCTTGCTCAGCTCACCGGTGCGGGTCAGTTCCTTGAAGCGCGCCGGGTCAAGGCTGTCGAGGCTGATGTTGAGGCGCTTGAGGCCGGCTTCGAACAGCGGCACGGCGAGTTTGTCGAGCTGCGAGCCGTTGGTGGTCATGCACAGTTCGCGCAGGCCGGGCAGGGCGGCAATGCTGCGAACCAGCCCGACGATGCCGGAGCGCACCAGTGGCTCACCGCCGGTCAGACGAATCTTCTTTGTGCCCAGCGCGACGAAGCGCTCGGCCAGTTGATGGATTTCTTCGAGGGAGAGAATCTGCTGACGGGGGAGGAACGTCATGTCCTCGGCCATGCAATACACGCAGCGGAAATCGCAGCGATCCGTCACCGACATGCGGACGTAATCGACCTTGCGTGAATAGCTGTCCATCAGGACTCGATCTGACATTGATTACTCTCGACAACGTGACGCGTGGCAGAAACAGGGTGCGCGCCTCGGGAAATGAGGCGCGCGGCTGCAGCGTTAAATCTGGCTACCGGTCTGCTGCTCGATGGACGCAGCAGTGACACCGGTTGCCGAAGCCTGAATGGCTTTCGAATAGGACACGTAATACGCGAGCCCGACGAAAATTGCACCCCCCACGGCATTGCCCAGGAACACCGCAACGAAGTTTTCAACGAATTCGGTCCAGCTCAATGCGTCGGCAAAGATCGCTGCCGGAATCACGAACATGTTGGCGACCACGTGCTGGAAGCCGATGGCGACGAAGGCCATGATCGGGAACCACATACCGAGGATCTTGCCGGTCACGTCTTTACTGGCATACGACAACCAGACCGCCAGACACACCAGCCAGTTGCAACCGATGCCGGAAATAAACGCCTGGGCAAAATCCGCGCTGGCCTTGGCCTTGGCGATGGCCAGGGTTTTGGCCAGATACGCGCCTTCGGTCAGCCCCAGCACATGGCCGAAGAAGTACGCGACGAACAGCGCGCCCAGCAGGTTGGCCAGGGTCACCAGCGCCCAGTTGCGCGCCACCGCCGACAGCGGAATGCGCCCGGCGAACATGGCAGTGGGCAGGCTCATCATGTTGCCGGTCAGCAACTCACCGCCGGCCAGGATCACCAGAATCAGCCCGATCGGGAACACCGCAGCGCCCATCAGATTGCCCAGTGACGCCCAGGGCGCCGGGATCATCGTGCTGACATGGATGTCCAGCAAAAAGCCCAGGGCGATGAACGCGCCGGCGAGAAAGCCCAGCACCAGAATTGCCGCGGTCGGCATATGGGACTTTTTCACGCCGGCTTCAATGGTGATCTCGGCGATCTGCTGCGGTGTATTGATGGACATAGGCTTTCAGGCTCACAAGCAATGGACCGCACCGCGGCTGAACCCGCCGGCGGCACGAAAACGAAAGAGGGGTTCAAGCATCCAGTCTTGGTGCGCGGGGGTGTCAGCCGACACGGCGCCGATCCCTGTTGGGCGCGCTGCTGCGACGTTAAACCGCATTGCAGAGGACGCTCAAAAGACCTGATCAATTAGTGAGCACGCTACCGATCGCACCCTTGAGCGTCCAATCGCTTGTTCCGATAGGCTCATCGACGCTGTCTATCATGGGGCTTTTGATCGTGCAGCCGCTTCCATAAAGGGAAGCGGACGCGGTCTTGAGGTCAGTCTTTGGCGGCCCGGGTGATGCTGCGCTCGTAGCGCTCCAGCAGAGGCTGAATGCTGATGCCATGCAGCAGAATGCTCAGCGCCACCACGGACAATGTCAGGCTGATGGTGGTGTGGACTGACTCGGCCGGCAGACCGTGGGTCAGCGCATAGCAGAGGTAGTACAGCGTGCCGATGCCGCGAATGCCGAACCAGCCCACCAGGGCTTTTTGCGGGCGGGTCAGCAGTTTGCCACTGATTAACAGCCAGACGCTCAACGGCCGAATCACGCAGAACAGCGCCAGCCCCAGCCCGACCGCGCGCCAGTCCCAGTAACTGGCGAGGGCGGCGCCGAGAAGGGTGATCAGCAGCACCTCCATCGCGCGCTCCACCAGGCTGCCGAAGACCATCATGTCGCCCATCATCACGCCGGCGGCGAGCTGACTGTCTGAGAGCGCATCGCGATCGCCCATGATCGCCGACTCCGGATCGCTGTGGGTGTGCCCCACCATCGGGATGGCCACGTGTTCCGACGGCACCTCCGATTGGGTGGCGTTGGATTCGGCGTGACGCACGCCAATGCCCGCCGCGAACACCGCCAGGAATCCGTAGGCGCCGAGGCCTTCGGCGGTGACGTAGGCAATGGCAATCAGCGCCAGGGCGAGGAAGTCGTTGGGCGACAGGGTGCTGTCGGCGTTCTTGATGCGCAGGTAGATCATCAGATGACCGACGCCACGGCCCAGGCCGTAACCCAGCATCAGCCCGACGGGTACGCCCCAGACGATGTTTTTCAGCAGCCAGCCCTGGGTCCAGTCGAAATCCGAAAAACCGTGGGTGATGAACATCAGGGCGAAAATTACGAAGGGGAACGCAGTGCCGTCGTTGAGCCCGGCCTCACCGGACAGGCCGAAGCGCACCCGATCCAGGTCCTGGGCGCTGTTGACCTGCACCAGACCGGCCAGCACCGGGTCGGTGGGCGAGAGCATGGCACCGAGCAGCAAGGAGATGGGCCATGACAGGCCGAACAGGTAATGGGCTGCCAGGCTGACGCCGGCAATGGTCGCCAGCATCACTGGCCCTGCCAGCAGGTACGCCGAATACCAGCCGCTGCGGTGCAGGGGCAGGCGCAGCTTGATGCCGGTGTTGAACAGCGAGAACAACACGGCGATCTCAGTCAGCCGTTCCAGCCAGTGGCGCGCATCGCGGATGTCGAGCTGCGCGATGTCCAGGCCCCAGGGCCCGATCGCGGCGCCAAACGCCAGGCACACCGCCGACGTCGTGACCGGCAGCCAGCGCAGATAGGAAGAAGTCAGTGCCAGCAGCATCAGCAGGACACCGAAGACGGTCATGCAAAGAATGAAACTCATGCGGAAACATCATCAGTCAATGGGCGGGAATGAGTGTGTGACTGTAGGAGGGGGGGATAGTTGAAACTAATGTGGAATGGATCCCGCGACCGGCGAGGCGCGACAGCGCGTGTTTGCCGACTAGACTGTGCGCGACCCCCTCACCTGGATTGAGCCCCATGGCATTTGACTGGCACAGCGAATCGCTTTCCCGAGAAACCCGGGTTACTCACGATTACCGAAACACCCAGAACGTGCGTCGTTTCATGACCGCGCAGTGCGGGCCGGCCTTCAAGTTCGACCGTGACTTCATGGCCTGGATACGCAACGACAGCGCCAAGACCCTGGGCGATGTGGTCGATGAGTGGCAACGACGCCACGGCAATAACGCCTGATGAAAACCGGAGACAGCATGTTCACATTATTCGGGGCCGACAGATCCGGCTCGGCCGCCATCGAGATGGCGCTCACGCTGTGCGGCGCTGATTACCGCCTGGTGGGCGCCAGTTCGCAGGCGGCCGGCGCTGGGCGCGATGAGCTCAAACGTCTGAACCCGTTGATGCAGGTGCCGACGCTGGTCATCCCCGGCGACGGCGTGCTGACGGAGAGCGCGGCCATCCTCACCCACCTGGGCCTGGCCTTTCCGCTGTCCGGCCTCTTGTCTCACGACGTCCATGAACGTGCCCAGCAACTCCGGGCCCTGGCGTACCTCACCACCAACTGCTACGCGTCCATTGGACTGATCGACTACCCGGAACGGTGGCTGCCGGACGGCGAGCCTGACCATTTAGACCGCTTGGTCGCGGGGGCGACGCGCAAGCTGCACAGTCAGTGGGAGGTGTTCAGCGATGTGTTTGACAACCCGGTTGCCTGGCACCCACATGCGCCCGGCGCCGTTGAGGTCCTCGCCTGCATGGTCAGCCAGTGGAGTGGGGCGCGGGAGCATCTGGGAAGGTCGCGGCCCGAGTTTTACGCCGCCCTCGGGGTCATTGATCGACATCCCGTCATCCACGCGGTGCTGCAGCGCCACGGTTGGTGAACGCGAGGTCGGTCACGGCGACAACTGACTGCGCAGCTTCGCCGGGCTGATGCCCATGCGCTGGCGAAAGGCCGTCGCCATATGCGCCTGGGAGCTGAAGCCACAGCCGTGGGCGATCTCGGCCAGTCTCGCCGTTGAGTCACGCATCAGGGCTCTGGCCTTGGCCAGGCGTCGGTCGATCAGATAACTGTGGGGGCTTTTGCCGGTGGTGTGCTTGAAGGCCCGCATGAAATAGCCCTCGGACAACCCCAGCACCTGCGCCATCGCCTGCACCCCCAGCGGGCCGTCGAGACCGGCGTCGATGAACTCATCGAGTCTGCGCATCCGGCTGGCGTTTATCAACCCTTGCAGCGGCGCGTCGACAGCGCTTTTGTCGTCGATCCGGTCGGCCAGGGCCAGCGCCCAGCCCTCCCAATCGTCTGCCGCCGACGTCTGCAACAGCGCTGCGCGCATCTTCATGGCGAGGGCGATCGCCTGGGGGTCAATGCGGTTATTGAAGGCGTGGTCGCCCGCCAGCGCCAGCCCGTCAGTGCGCAGCAGCCGCAGGTATTCACCGCCCGTGGGCGACGCCGACAACACGTCGCAACCGGCAGGCACGAACGCCAATCCATTAGGCACCGCGTCGAAGGGGTGCACCCGGTCGCTGCCGATGGCGTGCAGGCCGCGCTGACTTTCGAAGGCAAAGCCGACCACCGCCTGGGTCGCCACATAGCGCGTGGCGTAAGCGGCGGCAGGGAGCAATTCGATCATCCACGGGCCTGCCTCGACACGGCGAACCGGTTCAGACGGGAGCGGGGCAGGGGTGAGTTTTGTCGGGTTCATGGCCTTGATAGTAATCAAGTGATTCGGCAAAAGTCAGGTCAGTTTTCTGAAAGCCGGCGCGGCGTGGGTCTGCCTAGACTGGGCCACCTTTTGGAGGACACGATTTTGAGGAGTAGTCGCCCCATGCACGGACTGACCCGCAACGATATCGAACAGGCCGCTCGCCAGGTGTATGAGGTCATGCCGCCGACCGCTCAATATGCCTGGCCGTTACTGGCTCAGCGGCTGAACAGCACGGTGTGGGTCAAACACGAAAACCACACGCCCACTGGCGCCTTCAAAGTGCGCGGCGGGATTACCTTCATGCACTGGCTCAAGCGTACCTACCCGAGCGTCAGGGGCATCGTCACGGCGACGCGCGGCAACCACGGTCAGAGCCTGGCGCTGGCCGCTAGTGCGCTGGGCTTGAGTGCGTTGATCGTGGTGCCGGAAGGCAACTCCCCGGAAAAGAACAACGCCATGCGCGCGCTCGGCGCCAACGTGATCGAATGCGGCCGGGATTTCGACGAAGCCCGGGAGGAAGCCGCGCGGCTGGCGGACGTGCATGGGCACTATTTGGTCCCGCCTTTCCACATCGAGCTGCTCAAGGGCGTGGCCACGTATGCGCTGGAATTGTTCCTGGGAGCGCCGGATCTGCACACGGTTTACGTGCCTGTCGGGTGTGGATCAGGGATTTGCGGGGTGATTGCCGCCCGCGACGCGCTGGGCCTGAAAACCCGGGTGGTCGGTGTCGTGTCCACCGAGGCGGCGGCCGCCAAGTGGTCGTTCGAGGAAGGCACCATATTGCAAACCCCGTCGGCGAACACCTTTGCCGACGGCCTCGCCGTGCGCCGACCCGTTCCGGCGGCCTTCGCCATTTACAGCGTAGGGGCGGAGCGCATTGTCGCCGTCAGCGAAGACGAGATTGCCGTGGCCATGCGCGTGTACTACACCGACACCCACAACCTCGCCGAAGGCGCAGGGGCCGCTGCACTGGCGGCGCTCATTCAGGAACGCCGGGCCATGGCAGGGAAAACGGTCGGGGTTATTCTGTCCGGCGGGAATGTGGACCGGTCGGTGTATGCGCGGGTAATTGCCTGAAGCGGTAAGCGGCAAGCCGACCGCTTCAAGCGGTTCAGCAGGGGCCGGTCAGCGGGGGATCGCGTGGAAGATGTAATCGTCGCTGGGTGAGTCGGCCATGGGCACGGACTGAGCGTTGAGATACGCCCTCAACGGAGGGTCTTCTGCCTTGATCTGCCAGGGTTGATCCGTGGGGTTGGCATCGACCTCAGCGCTTTCGCAGGCGGCGAGCAGCGTTTCGACCGAGGGCTGGTGAATCACCAGACCGTTGCCTTTCCAGCCGGCGACGGTCAGGCCCAGGGATTCGCACACCGCCACTTTACGCCGGGCATCATCGCGGTCGGTCTGGCGCGATTGCTGGACCAGCATCGCCAGCCCCTGATCCGATGCCAAGAGGCTGCCCTGCCGCCAGCTTTCCGGCGGGCAGTCCTTGGCTTGAGGTTTCAGCTCAATGAAAGGACTGATCTCCATCGGGTAGATCCGGCACACCATCGGGCGCTCCAGGTACACCGAGCAGAGACCGTCTTTTTGCAGGTTCGGGCATTCAGGGATCGCATTGGCGGCCAGAATCACCGTCACCCGCAGCGTGCCCGAACCGCCAATGACCGGCGCAGACCGCCCGGCGTTGTAGGCATACTCGGGCGAGTCGACGGGCCAGAGAGAATCGTCGAACGCCTCCAGCAACACCCCTACGGGGTGGCCGCGTTTGAGCCAGGTCACGGCTTCGGCCAGGGTCAAAGGGACGAAGCGGCCACGGCAGCACGCGCCACACCCGACGCATTCGAATCGTTGGTCGGTGTCGACGCCTGGTGCGCCGGCTATTGAAACGTTTTCTGATTCTTGGCTATCCATGTCACCTGGGTCGCGTATTCGTTAAGCGGGAATGATTCGGACGAGGGCGCGATCGCGTGAGTCCTGGGGTTATGTGCCCTCTATGAGTGGGACCACCGCCGGCAACAACAGTGCGATCTTTAATCGATCTGGCCGGTCACCTTTACCCGAGCGGTGTGTGGGTGCCGTTGTCCCTGGTGGCCGAGCATCTGCAAGCCGGGCGGCTGGTGCAGATGCTCGCCGAGTGGAGCCCCAACTATTCAGGCCTGTGCCTGTATTACCCCGCGAACCGCCATCCGCCCATGTCCTTGCGCTTGTTTGTGCAGGCGGTGCGGGAGTGGGCGGGGCAGGCGCAGCGCGACGCACAGAGGTGAATGGGCCCGGCGAGTGGCGTGTTTTCAGGGCTCAACTCATCCAGTTGCCGCCGTCGACGTTGTAGGTCTGGGCGACGACATAATCGCTTTCCGCTGACGCGAGAAAGATCGCCATGCCGGTGAGGTCTTCGGCGGTGCCCATGCGGCCGTAGGGCACTTCCTCGCCGACGAGCCTTTTCTTCTCGCCCAACGGCCGGTTCTCGTGTTTGGCGAACAACGCATCCACGCCATCCCAGTGCTCGCCGTCGACGACCCCCGGTGCGATCGCATTGACGTTGATCCTGTGCTTGATCAGGTTCAACCCGGCGGATTGGGTCAGGCTGATGACGGCGGCCTTGGTCGCGCAGTAGACGCCCACCAGTGCCTCGCCGCGACGCCCGGCCTGGCTCGCCATGTTGATGATCTTGCCGCCATGACCCTGAGCAATCATCTGCTTCGCCGCCGCTTGAAGGGTGAACAACGTGCCGGCGACATTGATCGAGAACAGCCGCTCGTAGCTCTCGCGGGTGATGTCGGTGATCGGTGCCAGATCAAACAGTGCGGCGTTGTTGATCAGGATATCCAGCTTGCCGGTGGTGGCGACGACGGCCGCAATGGCCGCGTCGATGGAGGATTGATCCGTAACGTCCATCTTCACCGCGTAGGCACTGGCGCCCAGTTCGGTGGCGGTCTGGGTCGCGCGCTGCAGATTGATGTCGGCGATGGCCACTGTCGCGCCTTCGCGAATATAGGCCTCGGCGTAGGCCCGCCCGATACCCCGGGCCGCGCCTGTGATCAGGGCGCTTTTACCTTCGAGTCGTTTCATTGAAAGAGTCATCCGTCATGGGGTGAGGTCCGGCCGACTTCCGTCGGCGGGGCGTTTATTGCTTCGGGTAACCGGCGCGCTTCATTTCCCGCTCCGTCGTCGACTGCGCAGCCGCCAGTGCCTGCTCGACGGAGGTCTGACCGGTGAGTGCGGCCGAGAAGAGTTTGCCCACCGACGTGCCGATGGCCTGGAATTCCGGGATGGTCACGTACTGGATGCCGACATAGGGCACCGGCTTGGCCGACGGGTGCGCCGGATCGGCGTGTTTCATCATTTCCAGTGTCACCCTGGCGAACGGCGCGGCCTTGAGGTAGGCGTCGCTGTAGGTAGATGTGCGAGTGCCAGGCGGCACGTTGGTGATGCCATCCTTCTGGGCCACCAGCTGGATGTATTCCTTGGACGTGGCCCAGGTGGTGAAGGTCTTGGCGGCGTCCTTGTGTTTGGAGGTCGCCGGGATTGCCAGGGACCAGGCGTACAACCAGGACGACCCCTTGTCGGTCACTTCAACGGGCGCCGGGGCGAATCCCACGCTGTCCACCACCCGGCTTTGTTCTTTGTCGGTGGTGAACGAGCCTGCCACGCTGGCATCAACCCAGATCGCGCATTTGCCGCTGTTGAACAACGCGAGGGTTTCGTTGAAACCGTTGCTGGAAACACCCGGTGGCCCATAGTTTTTAAGGGTGTTGACGTAGAAGTTGGCAGCGGCCGTCCACTCGGGGCTGGTCAGCTCGGGTCGCCATTGCTCGTCGAACCAGCGGGCGCCAAAGGCATTGGCCATGGTCGTCAGCAAGGCCATGTTCTCGCCCCAGCCGGCCTTGCCCCGCAGGCACATGCCGTACTGGCCCTGGTCCGGGTGGTGCAGCTTGGCGGCAAACTCACCGAGCTGGGTCCAGGTCGGGTGCTCGGGCATGCTCAGCCCGGCTTGCTTGAACAGGTCGGTGCGGTAGTAGGTCACCGTGCTCTCGCCATAGAAGGGCAACGCATACAGGGTGTCCTTGACCGACAGGCCCTGGCGCACGGACGGGATGATGTCGTCGAGGTCGTAGCTGGCCGGCAGGTCCTTCATCGGCTCAAGCCAGCCTTTTGCGCCCCACAACGGCGTTTCATAGGTGCCGATGGTCAGCACATCAAACTGACCGCCCTGGGTGGCGATGTCGGTGGTCAGCCGCTGGCGCAGGACGTTTTCTTCAAGCACCACCCAGTTGAGCGTGATGTCGGGGTGCTGCTCTTCGAATACCTTGGACAGCCGCTGCATGCGGATCATGTCGTTGTTATTGACCGTAGCGATGGTGATCGTCTCGGCAGCCTGACTGATGCCCGCCAGTGACAGACCGGCAGACAGCAGCAGCGCGTGATGGGTGATCTTCATGGTGATCTCCAGTCCGCGCTGGCAGCGCGGAATCGTTATTGTTGTTTTGAGCCCTGCCGATCAATCTGACGTGTCACCTCGGGGCAGTGGCGTGTCGATTACAGCAGCTCGGACGGCCTGCAACAAACACGCTGGGGATGTGCCGCTGATGCTTTTTTAACCGCACAGCCCAGCCATGCGCCAGGCTAAAAAAGTATCAGTGTGCAGTGACAGCCGAGGTGGAGCAGGGCGATGCGATGGGCGTATGGTGCGTCGATGCGTGCGCCAACAACGACAAAAAGGGGCAGACCATGCCTGCGAGCCGAACCGCCTTATTCGAGCAGTTGCCTGCCGAGCTGGAAATCATCCTGCCGGCGCCCCAGCAGAGTTTTCGCTGGTATGAGCACGACTATCCCTATGCGCTCGCGCGCTGGAATCACCATCCCGAGTACGAGATTCATCTGATCCGCAAAGGCAGCGGCAAAGTGGTGGCGGGCGATTACATCGGCGCCTTCGGCCCCGGCCATGTGGCGCTGATCGGTCCCGATCTGCCCCATGACTGGATGGGCGATCTTGCGCCGGGGGAGCACCTGCAAGACCGGGACGTCGTGCTGCAATTTGACGGCGCGACGTTGCTGGCACTGCGCGAGTCGATGCCTGAGCTGGGTGAATTGCAGGGATTGTTCGACCGCGCCCGTCGCGGGCTGGAATTTACCGGCGAGACCGCCCTGCGGGCCGCAGACCTGCTCGAGCGCATAGGCTCGGCGAGCGGGTTACAGCGCTTGCTACTGTTTCTTGAGCTGCTCAATACGCTGAGCGGAGCGTCTGACAGAGAAGCCCGTACGTTGGCGAGTGCGTGTTATGCGCCGACACTGGATGCCAAAAGCGCCGAGCGTGTACACCGGGCGTTCGACTACCTGCAGCGGGAGCTCACGGGGGATATCAGGCTGTCGGTGATCGCCGAGCGGTTGCACATGAGCGAACCGGGGTTCTCGCGGTTCTTCAAACGCGCCACGGGGCATGGGTTCATCGACCTGATGCGCAAGCTGCGCATTCAGAAGGCCTGTCGGCTGCTGCTGCAGACGCAGATGTCCATTGCCGATGTCTGTTTTGAGGTGGGTTACATTAACCTGTCGAATTTCAATCGACATTTTCGCTACGAGATGAAGCAGACGCCGTCGGATTACCGAAGAGCCACGGCGGCGGCTTTATTCAGCTTGAACACGTTCAAGGCGTCGTAGGCGATCTTTACCGTGTTGAGATGAACCCATGCCACGTCCAAACGATGGCTGGGCGCCGATAGGGCGGCAGCTGACGGTCAGTCAGCGCCGCCCACCGGTGATCTCACACTCAGGCCAGTGCCTGACTCACGCTTGTTCGTCGTGCTCGGTCGCATCATCGTCGTGCTTGAGCGCCGGCTTCATGCCTGGCTGCGGCGCGTGCACGGCATCCGGCGCGACTTCTTCGCCGTGGTTCTTCTTCTCTTGCTGCACTTTCTTGTCGTGGGCGACGTTACGTGGATCGGTCATGGGAATTCCTTGATCTGGCAGATGATTCGAATGCCCACCGACGCAACACGTTAGCCGTGAGTGTCGGGGCAAGGTTTGGAGTCAGTGCCGGCTTCAGCGTTCAGTGCATTTCAAACCGCGATCACCGAGCTGAAATACCTGACGCGAAATAGCTGATCGGCAATGGCCGACCCGCCATGACCGGGAAACCGCGCGCAAGAGGAGATTGCCAGCGCATGTGCCCGCGAACTTTCAGCCGGCTTGCTGCGCAAACGACGAATGGGTGTAGCAGAACAGGCTGGAAGCCGGCTTCGGACGGCCGTACAGATAGCCTTGGGCGTAGTTGCATCCGCTGTTGGCGAGCCACGACGGCAGGTGAGGCAGGTGAAACTCCTCGACGCCTTCAGCCGTGACTTGCATTTTGAGGCTGCGCGCCATGCCCAGAATCGCTTCGACCATGGGCAGGTGATCGGTCTGCCCGGGCTCAAAGAACGACCGGTCTATTTTGATCTTGTCGATGGACAGGCGGGTCAGGTGATACAGGCTTGAATAACCAATGCCGAAGTCATCGAGCGCTACGGTAACGCCGTGGTCGTGCAATTTGCTCAGGTTCTGCCGCGCCACGTCCAGGTTCCCGACCAGGGCCTCCTCGGTGATTTCGACTTCGAAGCGATGAAACGCAAACTGCTCTTGCCGAAGCTGCTCCAGCAACTGATCGGGAAACAGCGCGTCGGTCACCATGCCGGCGCTGACGTTCATTGATAAGCGCAAGCGGTCATCCCAACGATTGGCCGCGCGACAGGCTTGCTTGATCAACGAGTGCGTCATGGACGGGATCAACCCCAGGCGCTCAAGCACCTGAATGAAGTCGGAAGGTGGGGCGGTGCCGCCGTCGGGCTTGAGCCAGCGCGCGAGAACTTCAAAGCCCACAACCTCCTGAGAGGGGAGCGCGACGATCGGTTGAAAGTACGGCACGATTTCGTCTGCTTCCACCGCTCGTCTCAGTGCCAGTTCAAGATCGGCCTGGGCCCGGCGCTGTTTTTCATATTGGCTGTCATAAAAGTTATAGGTCGAACGCCCGTCTTCTTTACCCCGGTACATTGCGGTGTCGGCACAGTGCAGCAATGCCGAAGCGTCCTGCGCGTCTGTCCACGACCGTGCAATGCCAATGGTGGCGCCCAACGCCGAAGGTTCGACGGCGCCGGACAATGGCGCGCCGAGCCGGGACACAGCCGCCTCGGCGATCTGGCACAGCTCGGACTGGTGTTTGAACGTGAGAAACAGCAGGCAGAACTCATCGCCGCCCAATCGCACCGCCACGCCGCCGTTATGGTCGGCGATGGCTTCGAGCCTGCGCGCGATTTCCACCAGCACAATGTCGCCGGCGGCGTGACCATGCTGATCATTGACCGCCTTGAAGTGGTCCAGATCGATGAGCATGACCGCCGCGGGCCGCTTCAAACCGAGCTGATTTCTCACCATGTCCATGAAGATGCGACGGTTGATCAGCCCGCTCAACGAGTCATAGGTGGCCAGGGTTTCAGTCTGCGCCTGTGCCTGTTTCAGCCTGAGGTAGCTGGACCGGGTATTGGCGATCAGGCGTCTGAGCAGAATGGTCGGGATGATCAGTGAAATCAGAGAAAACCCCGTGACGGTCAGGACGAATCGCCATCTTTCGGCATCCTCAAAGTCAGCGTCATAGGGCAGGGCGAGCCAGTGCATCACCCAGGCTTCGAGCTCGAATTCCCACACAATGGAAAGTCCGATCACTGTGGACAGCGTGATCAGCAGCAGTACTGGCAGGCGACAGGGGTTGCGGCGGTGCAGGTCATTCATGTCAGGCCTCACTGGGCCGGAAGGATAATCGTGATGTCAGACTGCCATCTTCTCACATAGGTTCATACCGTTGATCGCAGAGTCCCTGAATAGCTGATCAGCCGACAGACGCTCTGGGCCCCGATCTGCGCAGTAGCAGTAAGGAGGCGAGAACGCCTGCGAGCCCTACGCTTGCGAGCGCTAACCAGGTCTCGACAGGGCTTCGGTTCAATATGAGCCAGCTTCCCACGTAATAACCCCCGGTGCCGCTGAGTGCCCCTATCGCACTCATCAGGCCAAAGAACGTTCCCTGGCTGCCATCCGGTGCCAGCGATGCGGTCATGCTTTCAAGCGTGGGCAACAGGATGGTCTCGACAACGGTGTAGGCCAGGATAAACAGCAGAAACCATTCGATGCCGCGCAGCATGGCGACACTGGCGAACGTGACTGCCGCGCCCAGATACGCCCAGGTTGTCAGTGATGCCGGATTCATTGTCGTCAGCCAGCGCTTCGCCAAAAGGATGAACGCCAGACCGACGACCCCGTTTACGACGTAAATGGCGGAAGCTGCATGGGGGCCGGCTAATTGCCCCGCGTACATCGGGAATGCCACGTAGAGCTGCGGGAACAGGAAAAACCATGGCAATGAAACAACGATCAATCGCCACAGCCCGCCGTCTGTAGCCGCAGCTTTCAGGCTTTTAAGGACGGGCTGCCGGCTCAACCTCACTGATGATCCATACGTTGATCGGCAGGCAACGGCGCTGAGACTGATGAACACTACTGCGCTGATGCCGAAGGCCACGCGGATGTCAGCCAGGCCGGCAAGCCCACCGATAATGGGCCCCACCGCCGCTCCGGCGTTCAACATCTGGTTGTTGGAAGCGAAGAGGGCCGAGTGGCATTCTCTGGGTTGCCGGCCGAACACCCCATAAACGCCACCCTCGTAGCAGGCGACTCCGGAACCTGCGATCACCGCACAGCCAATCCATGCGCTCACTCCATCGAACGCGCTGAACCCGAGAAATCCCAAGCCCCTCAGCAGCAGGCCCAGGGTAATGACCCAGTGCGAGCCGAACCGATCAGCGATCGCGCCCGCGGCAAGTGGGAGCACTTGTGCGCAAAGCAGATTGGCGGACATCACCGACGCCAGTGCAGCTGCGCCGAACTGGAGGTTGGCTGACATGTACAGCGCCAGCAGCGGTATCGTCATGAAATGGGAGGCGTTCATCAGCCCCTGCATCCACAGCAATCTGCGGATACCCGGGGGCCAGGACGGTTGTTCGGCTGGGTCTTCCTTGATCATATTGAGGACTCGTAACCATCAATGATAGTTTGATGGTTACTTACATCGACGGTCTTTGCAACAGGAGCGGGCATGCAGACTCAGAATCAAGCAGCACCGGGCGATCTCGAATGCGTTCGGCGCTTTATCAATACCTGGTCGATTCCCAACCAGACGCGTGTGGAGACGGACGAACTGCCGCAGCTATGCCATAACGCCGGGCGATGGCGCGACGAGCTTTCGCTTCGTCCCCCGGCCGCCAGCGATACGCTGGACAGACTGCTGACGTTGCGCTCGGACCTGCGCAAGTCCTGCGAGGGTCTGGATGACGGGGGGCATTTGCTTAACGCCTGGTTCTCGCGCGTGGCTCTGTCAGTGCAGGTCAAGTCGGTGAAGGGCGTGCCGCAGATAGTGGTGATGCCGGCCGACGACAGCTGCAGCGCCCACCTATTGGCGGCGGTGGCCAATGCCCTTTCATCAGGGACATGGTCTCGACTCAAGACCTGTGGCGATTGCCGTTGGGCTTTCTATGACAACACTCGCAACGTCAGTAAACGCTGGTGTGGGATGACCAAGGGCGGCGCGGAGGGCAGGGCGTGCGGGACAATTGCCAAGGTCAGCGCCTTCAGGGCGCGCGCTGCGGCGAAAAAGAGCCCGGTAGCGGACAGCGGCTAGCGGCCAGCCTGGCCTGGATGAGAACGCTTGAACTGCAGGACCTGGCTCTTTCAGAGTGGGCAGACGATCGGCCAACGCCTCGCAAAACATGACCGAATCATCGGCCGCATGCTTTAAGGTGTCCCTGAAGGCCGACCGATGAGGGTTGGCCCCAGACACGTCAAACCAACAAACAGGAGCCACCCATGACCGATTCTCTGTACGACATTCCCCTCAAGCAAATCGATGGCACGCCAGCCAATCTGGGCCAGTACAAGGGCAAAGTGCTGCTGGTGGTGAACGTGGCCTCCAAATGCGGGCTGACGCCGCAATACGAAGGGCTTGAAAGCCTTTACCAGGGCAAGAAGGACGCCGGACTTGAAGTGTTGGGCTTTCCGGCCAACAACTTCAAGGAGCAGGAGCCTGGCAGTGACAGCGACATTCAGTCCTTTTGCTCCACCACTTATGACGTGCACTTCCCGCTGTTCTCGAAGATCTCCGTCGCCGGCGACGACACCCATCCGCTCTACCGCGAACTGACCGCCGCCCAGCCCGCAGCCACCGGCGACGGACCGTTCCGTGAACGCCTCAAGGGCTACGGCATCGAAAGCGGCGCAGGCACCGACGTGCTGTGGAACTTCGAGAAATTCCTGATCGGGCGAGACGGCAAGGTGATTGGCCGCTTTGCGCCGGATGTGACCGCAGATGATCCACGGCTGACCGCGGCCATTGACGAAGCCCTTGCTGTTTGAAGCATGAATCGTCCGCTGTTCGTTTCGCTGGATGGGCCAAAGGGTGTCGGTAAAACCACTCTGCTGGAAGCCATCACCCAATCACTGAGGGCTGATAAGCACAAAGTGATCCGGCTGAGCGAAAGCAAAAGTGACCCTCACCGGCGTGAAACCATGGCCCTGGTTAACCAACTGGTCAGAGGGCCGGACCGGGATCTGGAGTGGGAGGTGTGCAAGCGTCTGGCCGCCAGCCGTGGCTGGATTTCACGGCACGTGCTGACCAGACAGCCACCTGACAGCATCGTCCTGATCGACCGCTGGTACCCGTCCGATGCCGCGTTTCGCCGGACCGTCCCGTTTGCGGACATCCTGCAGTTGAACATCGACCAGGAGGTGCAGGTACCGGATTTGCACGTCGGGGTCGTGACGGCGGCCGAGGTTTCATGGGCGAGGGCAGCCGCACGACGGCGTGGGTTGAGCAGCACGGTGATTCACAGGTTGGAGGAGCACGCGGCTTGCACTGAGGCGTTTGAGCGGGCGGTCTCTGATAACGGCTGGGTTTTGTGTCGAAACGAAGGGCGGATCGAAGACGCGACGATGCAGGTGGTCGCCGAGATACGCGAGGTGCTGTGATTTGCTTTGCCGTGGAAGGAACCGGGCTAAATGCCTCACATACGGCACGTTCCGGGCCTGTAAACGCAGTTCGGGACCGAAGGAGAAAATCCCCTCCGGTCCCGATCGCCTGTCAACGCGTGACGTCGACGGATTACCCGGCAGCGTTACGCCGAAGGCTTGAGCACCACTTTGGTCCAGCCGTCGTCGCGCTGATCAAAGTGCTTGTAGGCGTCCGGACCTTCGGACAGCTTCAGGCTATGGGAGATGATCTGCGACGGCTTGGCACGGTCGTGGTGAATCAGCTCGGCGAGGCGACGGTTGTACGCCTTGACGTTGGCCTGGCCGGTACGGATCTGCTGACCCTTGAACCAGAAGGAGCCGAAGTCGAAGGCCATTTTGCCTTCCTTCGCCAGATCGCTCGCAGCGTTCGGGTCCTGCGGCACGAAGACACCCACGACACCGATACCGCCGGTGGGCTTGGTGGACGCCACCAGGTTGTTCATGGTTTCGTGATTGGCTTCATGGCCGTGCTTGTCGCAGCACTGATAACCCACGCATTCGCAGCCACGGTCCGTGCCTTTGCCGTTGGTCAGGTTCATGATCTGCTCAACCGCCTGGGTCTGTGCCGTGTTGATCGGCGTGGCGCCCAGTTTGGCTGCCAGGGCGAGACGGTCTGGGTGGTTGTCGACCACAAAGACTTGTGAGGCACCTTTGATCATCGCGGCATGGGCCGCCATCAGGCCGACCGGGCCTGCGCCGTAAATGGCGATGCTTTCACCTGGCAACAGGCCGGACAATTCAGTCGCGTGCCAGCCGGTAGGCAGGATGTCCGACAGCATGACGTAGTCGTCTTCTTTCTCCTTGGCATCTTCAGGCAGCACCAGGCAGTTGAAGTCGCCATACGGCACGCGCAGCAGTTCGGCCTGGCCGCCCTCGTAAGGCCCCATCTCGGCAAAACCATACGCGCCCCCAGCACTGCCGGGGTTGACGGTCAGGCAGTAGCCGGTGAGACCACGCTCGCAGTTTTCGCAGAACCCACAGCCGATATTGAACGGCAGGCAGACCATATCGCCCACTTTCACGCGATCGACCGCGGCGCCCACTTCGATGACTTCACCCAGGTTCTCGTGACCCAGAATCCGGCCCGTTTCGAAGCTGGTGCGGCCTTCGTACATGTGCAGGTCGGAACCGCAGATATTGGTCGTGGTAATGCGGACCAGGACATCGGTCGCTTTTTCGATTTTGGCATCGGGAACGTTCTGAACGCTCACGTCGTAAGGACCGTTGTAAATAATGGCTTTCATGGGTTCTCCAGAAGAATGAGGTGCAGATAGGGACATATATGCGCCAGATTTAGTACGACCGTGCCGGCCTGTCGTTCAAAGAGATTGGCCGGGAGTGACGAACGGTAAATGCTGGCAAAAGGCTCTGTGACGGGGTTTGTGGCCAGTCGCTGGCCACAAACATCACGGCGTCTATGCAAGCCGTGGCAGGTCCAACAGGGTGAGCTCGGTCTCCCCACCTGGCGTTGAAACCCTGCTGCGGGTCGACGGCGGTGTGGTCGACGACACCGGGTGAGCCGCCTGAGCGATTGTGCGGCTGAAACCGGTCCTGTGCAGACAGACTGCCGGCACTCAGGAGGTCAGCGCCGGCGCCTGGTCATCGCCTGCTCGCAACCAGCAATGCCAGAACTTCCTCGGGAAGCACCGGTGGGCTGAGCAGAAAACCCTGAGCATAAGGGCAGTCCAGCTCCCTGAGCTGGTCGAGTTGGCCGAGGGTTTCGACGCCCTCGGCAACAATTGCCAGGTCCAGCGCCTCGCCCAGGGACAGGATACTTTTGACGATGGCGACGCTGCGCTCATGTTTCATCATGCGCGTGACGAATGACCGATCGATCTTGATGGCGTCGATGGGGTAGCGGTCGATGTAGCCCAGGGAGCTGTAGCCGGTGCCGAAATCGTCCAGCGCAATCCGGATGCCCTGGGCGCGAAGGTCTTCGAGGGTCTTGGCGACCATCTCCGGTTCATGCAGGAACACTGACTCGGTGATCTCGATCTGCAAGGCACGGGCATCGAACCCGGTCTCTGCGATGATCTCGGCGACCTGAAGGGCGAAGTCTTTGCGGTTGAGCTCGACCCCTGACACGTTGACGTTCAGCTTGATACCGCCCGAACCGGTGGCGGTAGCCCACTTCTTGACCTCGCGACAGGCGTTGCGCATGACCCACTGACCCAGATTGCAAATGACGCCAATGTCTTCGGCGACGCTGATGAACACATCAGGGGCGACAATCCCCAGGGTCGGGTGGCGCCACCTGACCAATGCTTCAACGCCCACTATCGTTTCAGTGGTGATGGAGAAGATCGGCTGGTAGACCAGATAGAACTCGTCCCGGGTTATCGCGTGCTTGAGCGCATTCTGCATCACCAGCAGGTCAATCGAGGCCTGGCGCATCGAGAGGTCGAAGACGGCCCAGCTGCCACGGCCTTTCTTCTTGGCGGCGTACATGGCCACGTCCGCATCACGGATCAGGTCTTCGGCGGTGGTGTGCTGAACGTCCAGCGTCGCAATGCCAATGCTGCAGGAGATAAAGAGCTGTTGCCCGTCGATGGCGGTCGGCAGGCTCAGGGCGTGGGTCACGCGCTTGGCCGTCTCGATGGCCTGTTCCTGATGGCCTTCGTCGGTCAGCAGGATCGCGAACTCGTCGCCACCGATGCGGGCGATCACCGCCGAGGGATCAATGCACTCGCTCAGGCGTTCTGCAACGCTCTTGAGCAAGATGTCGCCCGCATGATGCCCCATACCGTCGTTGACGTATTTGAATCGGTCCAGATCCAGGTACACCACCGTGGCCGCGCCGGGTTGATCGGCGTTCCCCTTGCTCAAGGCCGAATGGATGCGGGCCATGAAATAGCCGCGGTTCTTGAGCCTCGTCAACTCGTCGTGGAACGCTGCGTAGGACAGTTCGTCCTGAATGCGCTCCCGCTCGATCAGCCGTGACTCGAGCGCCACGCGCTCCTCACGATCAAGCTGGGCCTGGCGAAAATTCTGCTCTGCGTCTTTACGTTCTGTGATGTCGCGCTGCACGGAAACCCAATGGGTGAACCAGCCTTTCTCGTTGGCGACCGGTACGATACTGAGCTGCACCCAGAACTTGGTGCCGTCACGACGGGTGTTGATCAGCTCGACCTCGACGGGATCCCAGCGCTGCAGCGCGTCCCTGATCTGCTGAAGCGTGGCGCGGTCAGTCTCGGCGCACTGCAGAATCCGGGGCGTCTTCCCCATGACTTCTTCCAGGCTGAACCCGGTGGTGGTGAGGAACGCCGGATTGCAATACACGATGCGCGGGCCGGGCAGATCGATGGGTTCGGCTTCGGTAATCAGGATGGCGTCCTTCGCGTTGACCACCACCGACTCCAGCAAGCGCAGGCGCTCGATGACCGCTGATCCGCCAGCCGCCTGTGTCGGGGTCAACTTGAGGGAGTCGTAGAGATCGGCCGCATGGGTCTGCACGCCATAGATGTGCGCGGCGCTGAGACGCTTGTGGGGAAGGGGGATCGTCATCAAGACCGCGCCGGTCAGGGCGGCGTTGCCATCGCGAATGGCGACGCAGACCAGCGACTCGTTGACCACGCGATCCAGCCCGGCAGGCAGCGCGGCATCAGCGGGCATGGCCTCGCCAACGTCGACGACGTCGCCGTAGGACAACACCATCTTCAGCCATCCACCGGTGATTTCGTCTGCGCGCACCTCCGGTGCCGTGCCGTAGGTCGCCACGGTGCGCCACTGCTCTTGGTCTCGCACGATCAGAATGGCGCCGGTCGCCCCGGTCAGGTGGGAAGCCGCGTCCAGGAAATGACCCAACACTTCATGATTCTTCAAACCGAGATGAGCCTTGCCGGCCATATGCATTACCTGAAAGAGGGACGATGTACCAGGTGGACATTCGACACGCGTAGAGATCGGGAACCAGTAGCAGCCGCGCAGTAGAGCGTGTGCACCTGGCGCCGGTTAGCACTTTCGGTATCGGCGTGGCGACGAAGTTCAACAGGACCCTGTGGCAAACAATCTGCGCGAAATGAGGAAAGGACCAAGGGGTGGCCACTCCGCGATTTCACTATGACATCATCGAAGGTGGGCTCGATGGAAAATATCGCTCCATACGTGGTTGCAGCGAAGACACTACCACGCGCTGGACAGCTAAACGCTCCGTCTTTGGGACGGTCTTGTCATCCGCGACGAAGGTTCAAACCTATACAGCATTAAATAAATGTACAACCCTCGCTAAAGTTCATGGCATCCGCTGCCGATCGAATATCTGAAACGTTTAATCCAAGGCGAGCACCCGTAAGTCCGGCCTGAGCGCGCCTCTGTCCGAGGCGTTTCGCGGATAAAAAACAGTGGTCGCCTAACGCTTTTCAGGGAAGGAGCCCCGCCCACTCAACATCATTTAGCTAGCGGACCTGCGCCATGAACAATAAATCCAATGCCACTGCAGAACTCGCCCAAACCGGCGCCGACCTGAACTCTCTGCTGAGCGCGATTGACCGCTCCCAAGCCGTCATCGAATTCGATCTGCAGGGCAATGTGCTGTACGCCAACCAGAATTTTCTCGACTGCATGGGCTACGACCTCGATGAAATTCGCGGGCGCCATCACCGGCTGTTTTGCATGCCCGACTATGCGACCAGCAAGGAATACCTGATGTTCTGGGAGAAGCTGGGCACCGGCAAATTTGACGCCGGCCAGTACCAGCGTCAGGCCAAGGACGGGCGCCAGATCTGGCTGCAGGCCACTTACAATCCGGTGATGGACAACAACGGCAAGCCATTCAAGATCGTCAAATTCGCCAGCGACGTCACTGAAGTGCGCAATCGCAATGCCGAGTGGGAAAGCAAAATCGAGGCGATCGAGCGCTCCCAGGCGTTGATCGAGTTCTCCCCTGACGGCTATGTATTGACCGCCAACAGCAAGTTTCTCTCGGCCATGGGCTACACGCTGGATGAAGTCGTGGGCCAGCACCACCGCATGTTTTGTGAGCCGGAATACGCAGCTTCTCTGGTGTACCGCGAATTTTGGGAGAAGCTGGGCAGAGGCGAGTACGACTCCAACGAGTACAAGCGGCTGAGCAAAGACGGTCGGGATGTCTGGATTCAAGCGTCCTATAACCCGATTCTCGATGCCCAGGGCCAGACCTACAAGATCGTCAAGTTCGCCACCGATGTGACCGAGACCAAACTTCGCACGATGGAGCACGAAGGCAAGGTCAACGCCATTAACCGCGCCCAGGGCGTGATCGAGTTCGACCTGAGCGGCAATATCCTCTCGGCCAACGCTAACTTTCTGGATCTGGTGGGGTACCGGATGGAGGAATTGAAGAACCGCCACCATTCGCTGTTTTGCGAACCCGAGTACGTCAAAACCACGCCTTACCGGGAATTCTGGGGCGCACTCAGCAGCGGCAAATTCTTCACCGGGCGCTTCATGCGCATCAGCAAGTACGGCCAGAAAATCTGGATTCAAGCGACCTATAACCCGGTGTTCAACGCGACGGGGCAACCCTACAAGGTGGTCAAGTTCGCCACCGATATTACCGCTCAGGTCGAGCTGGAAGAAGCCATTGAAGCCAAGACCCAGGCGATGGATGAGTCAGTCACCCGTCTGATGGACGCCATTGCCGAAGTGGTCAAAACCACCGGCGACGCCAACGATCAGGCACGCATTACCCAGGATGAAGCTCAGCGTGGTTCCCAGACCCTCAACGAGGCGTCCGCAGCGATGGACACCATCGGCAAATCGGCTGAGGACATCCAGGAAATCATTGAGGTGATCAGTACCATCGCCGGTCAGACCAACATGCTCGCGTTCAACGCCGCGATTGAAGCGGCACGGGCGGGTGAACATGGTCTGGGCTTTTCAGTGGTGGCCGATGAGGTGCGCAAGCTGGCTGAAAAGTCTTCCCACGCCACCACCAAAATCAACAAATTGATCCAGGAGACGGTTCGCCGCATCAATTCCGGCAGCGAGATCTCCCGCAGCGCGGGCAGTGCGTTCGAGCGGATCGTGGCCGGGGTCGAAAAGACCAATGGTGCGATGAGTACCATCGGTGCCGCCACGCAGGAACAGCATCACCTGGCTGAGCGGGTATCGGAACTGATCGGCGAGCTCAACCGTATCAAGCTGGCGACCGGGTTGGGCAAGGGCTTGAGCGCCCCGGGCCAGGTTGAAAGCCTATGAGCGAGGCCCTTGCGTTTGGGGTAGTCAGGCTGGGCGGGCTGGAAGTCGCGATTGACGCCCAGGCACTGGAGCAGGTGATCAACTGGCCCGCGCGGCTGCAGCCTCATCCGCTGCAGGGCGGCGCCTTGCTTGGCATGTTCAGCCTGCGCGGCAAGGCCCTGCCACTGATTGAGCTGCGGTCGTTGCTGGGTGCGCATGACGTCTCCTGCCATGATCCGTTGGAGATGGTTGCCATCGTCAACCATCAAGGCCGGCGCCTGGGCATTGCGGTCAGCGGCGTCAGTGACGTGATGAAAGTCGAAGTGCGAAACCTGTGCCGTCTCGGCGGCGAGGGCACCGCGGTCGCGCTGCTGCCAGAACTCGTGCTGGTGGAAAATGAGCGAATGATTTACCGGCTCGACCTGGACGCGCTGTGCGGTTTGCCCCAGGTGTTGACTGCGCAGTCCAGGGACGTCTGCGACACGGTGGAGGTTCAGGATCCGTCCCGGGAGCTGCATCACTTGCTGTTGTTTGAGTGCGAAGGAAAGCGCTATGCGCTGGACGCGAGGGCGATTACCGAGCTGGTGGACCGCCCGGACATGCTGCCAAGCAAATTGGGTGGGGATTATTGCCTGGGCGTCGTCAACCGCCGTGGCATTGATGTGCCTGCCTTGAGCCTGAACCGGGTACTGGGCATTGATTCCCCGGCGACGGCGCAGGCGGCCCAGAACCAGAACCAGTTGCTGGTGTTGACTTCGCGAGAAGGCTATCGCATCGGGCTGGTGTACGACCGGATGATTTCGATTGTGCGCAAGCGTGCTCACGAAATCCTGCCGTTGCCCCGCTATGGGTTACGGGAGCCGGGCCTGTTTGCCGGCGTTGTCGGGCTGGAGAACGGAGAGCAGGCGTTGTTGCTTGAGTACCGCGAGTTGCTCGAGCGCAAGGAGACGCTCAGTTTCGCCAGGATCTATCAGACCAGCCCGTCCAGCCAGGACGCGCCGGGTTCTCGTCTCATGCAGATGAACCAGACCTGCCTGGTGTTCCAGGCGGCCCAGCCGTTCGTGGTGCCCCTTGATCAAGTGCTGGAAATCCTCGACATGCCCGAGCACTTCGTGCGGTTTGCGCAAGAAGAGACGCATCTGCTGGGCAGTTTCAATTTGCGCTGCGAGCAGATCCCGCTGGTTTGCCTGAGCAGCTTGATTGAAGGCACAACACCTCCCGGCAATACGCTGGAGCGGGTGCTGCTGGTCAAGGGCGAACGTCATAGCTTCGGGCTGGTGGTCAACCGGACCGACTCCATCGAAACCTTCACCCATCCGGCCTCCGAGCACCCCGAGGGTTGGGAGCACGGCGCAAGCATCCGGGGTTCAGTCAATGACCGCATGCGCAGCCTGGTGAGTATCGGCAAGGGTGATCAGGTCCGCTGGATGACGCTGATCAATCTGAGCAACATCGTCAGAGGGTTGGAGATGACCGGGACTGAGGTGCAGACCCAGCGCCTCGCGGGGTAAGCCAGGGGCATTTGCCTCGCTGACGCTTCACGCATCAGTGAGCTGAAACCGGTAGCCCACGCCATACAACGATTCAATGGGCGTCTCACCAGGGCAGGCCTGCTCCAGCTTGCGCCGCAGGTTGCGTATATGGCTGTCCACCGTACGGTCAGTCACTACGCGGTGGTCGGAGTAGAGCTTGTCGAGCAGTTGATCCCGGGAAAAGACCCGGCCGGCCGAACGCGCAAACGTGCTGAGCAACCGCAGTTCAAGGCGTGTCAGGTCCAGCTCGACACCATTGAGTGACGCGCGGTGTTGTGCGTCATCAATGATCAGCCGCGGCGCAGCGCCGGTCAGCAGTTGCGGGCCGCGGCGCAGGATGGCCTTGACCCGGGCCACCACCTCGCGGGGGCTGAACGGCTTGCAGATATAGTCGTCCGCGCCCAGGTCAAGGCCCCGGAGGCGGTCCACTTCTTCGACGCGAGCGGTGATCATGATGATCGGCACGGCGCTGAAACCGCGCAGGTCCTGGCAGACCTGCATACCGTCGC
Source organism: Pseudomonas sp. W5-36 (assembly GCF_046540455.1). Classification (NCBI taxonomy): domain Bacteria; kingdom Pseudomonadati; phylum Pseudomonadota; class Gammaproteobacteria; order Pseudomonadales; family Pseudomonadaceae; genus Pseudomonas; species Pseudomonas sp. W5-36. The sequence continues at coordinate 114,783 of NZ_JAXCIQ010000016.1, forward strand.
GCCCGGGCAGCATCAGGTCGAGCAGAATCAAGCGCGGTGTCTGGGCGCGCACGGTCGGCACCACTTGCAAGCCGTTGTCCAGGCATCGGGTCGGGTAGCCCGCGGCGATCAAATAATCCTGCAGCAATGCGGCCAGTTTCGGTTCGTCTTCAACGATCAGGATCGGGCAGTCGTCGGTCATGGTTCAGATATTCCGTGGCAGATGCAGGGTCAGCCAAAGCCCACCAAGGGGCGAGTGAGCGGCGCTGAGGCTGCCGCCGTGGGCGAGGGCGATGCTGTGACAGATCGCCAGCCCCAGGCCGGCCCCGCCACTTGTACGGGCGCGGGACGATTCGCCCCGATAGAAACGTTCGAACAGGCGCGGCAGCTGCTCGTCCGACACCCCGGGACCGGAGTTCAGGAATTCGATGCATACGTTGTCGCGATCAAGGACGGCCCGGATGTGGATCAGCCCGTTCGGGTCGGTGTAGCGCACGGTGTTTTCCAGCAGGTTGGAAAACAGTTGCTGCAGGCGATTGGCATCGGCCGACAGTTCCAGGGGCTGGGACGGCAGGTCCAGTTCAACGCGCAAGTGCCGGGCGTTCAAGCGCTCCTGAAACATCGACACGCTGTCCTGCAACAGTTGATCGAGTGCGCAGGGCTGTTTTCGGTAGGTCAGCGCGCCGACATCCGCCAGGGACAGCTCGTATAAGTCGTCCACCAGTTTGCTGAGCATGCTGACCTCACCCTGCAATGACTTCATCGACCCCTGGTTGAGGGTGCGTACGCCATCTTCGATGGCCTCCAGCTCACCCCGCAATACCGACAGCGGGGTGCGCAACTCGTGGGACACATCCGCCATGAACTCGCGGCGCATCTGTTCGTTGCGTTCCAGGGTGTAGGCGAGCTGATTGAAGTCACGGGCCAGTTGGCCAACCTCGTCATTGGACGCCACCGCCACCCGCCCGCTGTAATCGCCGCTGGCCAGGCGATGCGTGGCGGCGGCCACCCGCTTGACCGGCTCCAGCAGTGTGCGCGCGATCCACCAGGCAATCAGCATCGCCAGCAGCAGCGAAAAGGCCCCCATGACCAGGCTGGTGCGCAACTGGTATTGCTGGAACCGTTCGCCGCCGGCTTCCGTCACGCTCTGGAACGGGGTAACGGCCAGCCAGCCGACGGTTTCATCCGCCACCACGATCGGGCGTAACAGGGCGTCGTTGCCGATGTCCGGGTAGCCGTTCACGCGTTTTTTGTGTTGATCCAGCAACGCGATGCGAAACAGCGCGCCCGTCAGGTCCGAGGCCAGGGGTGTGCGCAAGTCGTTCTTCGACGGATCCTCGCCGAGTTCCGGCCGCATGATGTCAAACCAGCGGTCCGGCTGGTTGCGCAGGAATTCCCAGTTCCCCTCACGGGCGTAGGCACTGGCCAGGCGCGGTAACACCGGCGCCATGCGGTCCAGCGCCTGCTCATTGAGATAGCCCAGAAAGCCCCGCCCGAAACTCCAGCTCGTCGCCAGGCCCATGCTCAGGATGACCAGCAGCACGCCAGCCAGTACGGCGATAAACAGCTTGGTGGAGATGCTCAACTTCATGGAGGCCGGCCGGTAAGAAGGGATGGGGCATTTAGGCCCTGACGAAAGAAAGATTCAAGCCGGCCGGGCAATCTTCAATTTTCCTGCACATTTGCCTTGCACGATGGCGCCGACTCAAGCCATTCCGTCTTGCAGAGGCAGCTATGTCGACGAAAATACTCGCCAAATTCCTGGTAACCGCCGCGGTTCTCCTGGCCCTGATCATTCTGGTTATCCTGGGCGGTTGCTCCGGCGGCGAACCTGCCCCTGAAGCGGTGATCCCGAAAGTCTCGGTGATCACCATCCAACCCCAGAGCCAGGTGCTGACCACCGAGCTGGCGGGGCGCACCCAGGCCTTCATGGTGGCGCAGATTCGTCCGCAGGTCGGTGGCATCGTCCAGCGGCGCCTGTTTGTCGAGGGCGCGGATGTGAAGGCCGGACAACCGCTGTACCAACTGGATCCGGCAACCTATACCGCCGCGCTGGCCCAGGCTCAGGCAAGTCTGGCCAAGTACCGAGCCACGCTCAACTCAGCCCAGGCCACGGCCAGGCGCAACGCCGGGCTGGTCAAAATCAACGCCATCAGCCAGCAAGACAACGAAGACGCTCAGGCGACCTTGCTGACGGCGGCCGCCGACGTAAAAGTCGCCGAGGCCGAAGTCCAGACCGCCCGGATCAATCTGGCTTACACCCGTATCACCTCGCCGGTCAGCGGCCGGATTGAAACCTCCACCGTGACCCCGGGGGCTTTGGTGGTGGCCAATCAGGACAGCGCATTGACCACGGTGCAGCAACTCGATCCGATCTATGTGGATGTGACTCAGTCGACCACCGAACTGCTGCGGCTCAAGCGTGACCTGGCCAGCGGCGCATTACAGTCCACTGGCGAGGGCGAGGCACGCATCAGCCTGACACTCGACGATGGCAGCACCTACACCCACGAGGGGCGGCTCAAGGTTAGCGGCGTCAGTGTCAACGAGGGCACGGGCACCGTCACCCTTCGGGCTGAATTCGCCAACCCGGATCACCTGCTGTTGCCGGGCATGTATGTCCGTGGGGTGCTGGAGCAGGCGCGCAATGACCAGGCCATTCTGGTGCCGCAGAAAGCCGTGAACCGCAGCGCCAGCGGCGTGACCACGGCGTTGCTGGTGGTGGACGGCAAGGTGCAACAGCGCGAGCTGACCATCGATCGGGCCGTGGGTAATCAGTGGTGGGTCACGGGCGGCTTGAAGGCGGGTGATCAATTGATCGTCGAAGGCGGGCAAAAAGTGCGTGCCGGTGCCGCCGTCCAGGTGCAGGACGCGAGTGATCAGGCAGCCACACCGTCCACCCCCGTGAAGGAGGGTTGAACGTGGCGCACTTTTTCATTGATCGACCGATTTTCGCCTGGGTCATCGCCATCGTGATCATGCTCGGCGGCGGCCTGTCCATCAGCCAGTTGCCCCTTGAGCAATACCCGGACATCGCGCCGCCCACCGTCAAGATTTCCGCCACGTACACCGGGGCCTCGGCCAAGACCGTGGAAGACTCGGTGACCCAGGTCATCGAGCAGCAAATGAAGGGGCTGGATAACCTGACCTACATGTCGGCCACCAGCAGTTCGGCCGGCAGCGCCAGCATCAGTTTGACCTTTACCGCCGGCACCGACCCGGATGTCGCCCAGATGCAGGTGCAGAACAAGCTGCAACAAGCCGAATCAAGACTGCCGCAAACGGTGCAAAGCGAAGGGCTGACGGTGACCAAGGGCGGCTCGGACTTTTTGATGATTGTCGCGCTGGCGTCGGCCGATCCCAGTGTCACGGGCACCCAGATCGGTGATTACATCTCCACCACCTTGCTGGACTCGATCAGCCGGATAGACGGTGTCGGCGACGTGCAGACGCTGGGATCAGGCTACGCCATGCGTATCTGGCTGGATCCTGCGCTGCTGGAAAAATATGCGCTGATGCCTTCGGACGTCAGCAGTGCCCTGGAGGCGCAGAACACTGAAGTCTCCGCCGGCCAGCTTGGTGCCTTGCCGGCGATCAAGGGGCAGCAGTTGAACGCAACCATCAGCGCTCGCAGCAAACTGCAAACCGTCGAAGAGTTTCGCAACGTGGTGGTCAAGTCCGACAGCGATGGGGCCGTGGTCCTGCTGGGCGACGTCGCGACCCTGGAGTTGGGCAGTGAAAGCTACGACATCAGTACGGCGCTCAATGGCAAGCCCGCTGCGGCCATGGGCGTGCAACTGGCGGCAGGCGCCAACGCGCTGAGCGTCGGCGAGGCGGTCAAGGCCAAGCTTCAGGAAAGGGAGCCGTTCTACCCCACAGAAATGCAGCTCAAGAACGTGATTGCCTACGACACCACGCCCTTTGTGAGCCTGTCCATCGAGGAGGTGGTCAAGGCCCTGGGCGAGGCGATCGTGCTGGTGGTGTTGATCATGTTTCTGTTCCTGCAGAACCTGCGCGCCACGCTGATACCGGCGATTACCGTGCCGGTGGTGCTGTTGGGCACTTTCGGCGTGTTGTCGCTGTTCGGCTACTCGATCAACACCCTGACCATGTTCGCCATGGTCCTGGCGATCGGCTTGCTGGTGGACGACGCCATCGTGGTGGTGGAAAACGTCGAGCGGTTGATGGGCGAGGGGATGTCGCCCATGGCGGCCACGCGACAATCGATGAGTGAAATCAGCAGTGCACTGGTCGGCATTACCCTGGTGCTGAGTGCGGTGTTCATCCCCATGGCGTTTTTCGGCGGCTCCACCGGGATTATCTATCGGCAGTTTTCCGTGACGATCGTCTCGGCCATGGTTCTCTCGGTGTTGGTGGCCATGACCCTGACCCCCGCGTTGTGCGCTTCGCTGCTCAAAGCGCACGACGGTAAGACGCCGGGTGCTCAGCGAGGGTTCTTCGGCTGGTTCAACCGCACCTTTGAACGGGCCAGTGCCGGTTATGAGCGCTGGGTCGGTGTGGTGTTGCGGCGGTGGGGGCGCAGCTTGCTTCTCTATGGGCTGGTGCTGGTGGTCATGGCAGTGGGCTACATGAATCTGGCCACCTCGTTCCTGCCGGACGAAGACCAGGGAATTCTGCTGGCACAGATCCAGTTGCCGGTAGGCGCGACGGACAGCCGTACGCAAAGCGTGATCAAGCAATTCGAGGACTACATTCTCAAACAGCCCGAAGTCGAATCGATGATCAGCATCAGCGGGCTGGGCATGGGCGGTAACAGCCAGAATACCGCGCGGGCCTTTATCCGCCTCAAGGACTGGGCCGAGCGTGGCAGCTCCGGCCAGGATGCGGCCTCGATTGCCCAGCGGGCGACCATGGCGCTGTCCAGCATCGGTGATGCCGACGCATTCGTCATGCAGCCTCCAACGGTGCGCGGCCTGGGTCAGAGCTCGGGCTTCGACCTGCAACTCAAGGACCTTGGCGGTCTCGGCCATGATGCGTTAGTGGCGGCTCGGGAAAAGTTGCTTGAGCTGGCCCGAAAGGACCCGCGCCTGCAGGGGGTTCGCAGCAATGGCCTGGACGATGCGCCGCAGCTGAAGATCAGCATCGACGACCGCAAGGCTGGCGCCATGAGCCTGAGCACCAGCGACATCAACGCCACCTTGTCGACGGCCTTGGGCGGTACGTATGTGAACGACTTTCTCAACCAGGGCCGAGTGAAAAAAGTCTATGTGCAGGGGCAGGCCTCCTCACGCATGCAGGCGGCGGACCTTGATCATTGGTTTGTCCGCAACAGCAACGGCGAAATGGTGCCGTTCTCATCGTTTGCCAGCAGCGCGTGGAGTTACGGCTCGCCGTTGCTGGAGCGCTACAACGGTAATGCGTCCCTGGAAATCGTCGGCGATCCCGCGCCAGGGGTCAGTTCCGGGGACGCGATGAACGCGGTGCAAGCCATCGTCGGGCAATTGCCCCAAGGCATCGGCTACGAGTGGACCGGGCAGTCCTATCAACTGCGGCTGTCCGGCTCCCAGGCACCGCTGCTCTACGGGATCTCCGTGTTGTTTGTGTTCCTGTGCCTGGCCGCGCTCTACGAGAGCTGGTCGGTGCCGTTTTCGGTGATTCTGGTGGTGCCCCTGGGGGTGATCGGTGCAGTGCTGGCGACCCGTGTCGCCGGGTTGAGCAACGACGTGTATTTCCAGGTGGGTCTCTTGACCACCGTGGGGCTGGCGGCGAAAAACGCGATCCTCATCGTTGAGTTCGCCAAGCACCTGCAAGAGCAGGGCAACAGCGTGATCGACGCCACGCTGATCGCGGTGCGGCAACGCCTGCGGCCGATCCTGATGACATCCCTGGCGTTCATGTTCGGCGTGTTGCCACTGGCCTTGAGTACCGGCGCAGGCTCCGCCGGGCGTCAGGCCATCGGCACGGGCGTGCTGGGCGGCATGTTCAGCGCCACGGCGCTGGGCATCTTCTTTGTACCGCTGTTCTTTTTGCTGATTCGCCGCCGTTTTGGCCGCGTACGCAACGCTAACCAATCTGCCCCGACAGGTGATGCATGATCAAATCACACTGGCCTCTGCTGGCCGCCCTGGCCCTGGGCGGCTGCGTGAATCTGGCGCCGCAGTATGAGCGGCCTGAAGCGCCCGTCTCCGAGCAATGGCTGCCAGCCGCCAGCCTGCCAAAAGGGCAGGTCAGCGCAGACATCAAATGGCAGCAGTTTTCACTGACCGCCGCCTGGCGCAGGTGCAGAGCCTGGCGCTGGTCAATAATCGCGACTTGCGCCTGGCCAGCCTGAACGTCGAAAAGGCCCGCGCGCAATACCGCATCAAGCGCGCGGACCTGTTTCCTGCCATTGACGCAAGCGTCAGCGGCACCCACAGCCGCACGCCGGGAGGGCTGTCCAATTCCGGCTCTGCGGTCACCACCCACGATTACAGCGCTGAACTGGGGCTGAGCAGTTATGAGCTGGACGTGTTTGGCCGGGTACGCAACCTGCGTGACGAAGCGCTGGAAGACTACCTGGCGCTGACGGAGACCCGGCGCAGCACGCAGATCAGCCTGGTGGCCGAGGTCGCCACGGCCTGGCTGACGTTGGCCGCCGACAACGAACGGTTGCTGTTGGCCCAGGAAACCCTCACCAGCCAGTTGGCCACCTACGACCTGACCCAGCGCAGCTATGCCTTGGGCGGGTCTGCGGAGTTGGCCGTGGCCCAGGCCCAGACCACGGTCGAAACGGCACGGGGCGATGTGGCCTTCTATGAGAGCGAGATTCTGCAGGACCGCAACGCCTTGCGCCTGTTGGTGGGCAGTGATGTGCCTGAAGCGCTCCCGCCGGGTACGCACCTGGAGTCGGCGGCGGTGTTGGTGGACATTCCGCCGGGCTTGCCCTCCAGCCTGTTGCAACAACGCCCGGATGTGTTGTCGGCGGAGCACACGCTCAGGGCCGCCAACATCGATATTGGCGCGGCCCGTGCGGCGTTCTACCCCAGCATCAGCCTGACCGCCAGCGCCGGCTCATCCAGCGCTGCGCTGGCCGGCCTGTTTAAAGCCGGCAGCGGCGCCTGGACCTTCGCGCCGAGTATCAGCGTGCCCATTTTCAACGGGGGCAGTCACCGCGCGACCCTGGATTCGGCCAAGGTCGAACGTGACATCCAGGTGCAGACCTATCAGCAAACCCTGCAGACCGCGTTCCGTGAAGTGGCTGACGCGCTGGCCGTGCGCAGTACCCTGGATCGCCGTATCGCCGCGCAACAGGCGCTGACCGACGCCAGCCGCAAAAGCTTCGAACTCTCGGATGCGCTGTATCGCGGTGGCTCGAAAAGCTACCTCGAAGCCCTGGATGCACAACGCTCGCTCTACAGCGCCCAGCAAGACCTGATCACGCTGCGCCTGACCGAGCAGAGCAACCGCATCACCTTATACAAAGTGCTGGGGGGCGGCTGGTACTGAAGGTGACGGCGAAACCCCGCTGCCACGTGCCCACACACACAACAACCGCAGCGATGGAACGGCCTGCGCACCACAAATCGGGTTACTTCACTCACTGGGGAATAAATATGTGCGCTTTTCGTTCCGCACTCAGCCGTCGCCTTCAAGGGCTCACCTGCGCCTGCCTGATCACCGTTTCACCGCTTTGCCATGCGGATCCGGAAACGGACCCATGGGAAGGTTTCAACCGGCCTGTGTTTTCGTTCAACGACACCCTGGACACGTATGCGCTGAAACCCCTGGCTCAAGCGTACCAATTCGTCACCCCGCACCTTGTCCGGGACGGGATTCACAACGTGTTGAACAATCTGGGTGAGGTGAAAAATCTGGCCAACCATCTGCTGCAAGCCCGGTTTCACAGCGCCGGCGTTGATACGAGTCGATTTTTGTTCAACAGCACGATTGGCCTGGCGGGCTTGATCGACGTTGCAACGCCGATGGGCTTGCCTCGCAGTGACGAGGACTTTGGCCAAACCCTCGGTCGCTGGGGTGTCGCGAGCGGCCCGTACCTGGTGCTGCCGTTGCTGGGGCCGAGCACACTGCGCGATGCACCGGCGATTCTCCCCGATGCCTACGCCAACCCGATTCGCTACATCGGCGACGTCCCAACGCGTAATAGCCTGTATGGCGCGAGCATCATCGACGGACGGGCTCAATACCTGAAGTCTGAAAAGCTCATCACCGGCGACAAGTACAACTTCATCCGAAGCGTCTATCTGCAAACCCGAGCGTTCAAGATCAACGGGGGAGAGGTGCAGGATGACTTTTGATCCGCTGGACGACCCGCAAAACGGCGCCTGCCACGATGAGGCACCGCGACGGGCTTGCCAGATTTAAGGCCAGGGATCGAAATCCCTGGCTGGGAACAACCCTTTCAACTGGCCTTGGGCTCTCCCTGACCGATTTGCCAGACATAGGGTGGCTCGGTGCCGTTGATACTCCAGTCACCGACGATCTTGGCCTTGTAAATAAGCGGGTTATGGGACGCGACGGTCCGCGCATTACGCCAGTGTCGATCCAGGGCTTTATTGACGCTGATGCCTGAGGCGCCAAGCGCATTGAACAGGTCGGTAGCGGCTCGCAGAATCAGGTCAGAGACGACGACCTGTGCTTTTGCCGTTTCGATTTCCGCTGCAATGTTCGCCGTTCGCTCCGCCTCGGCATTCCCCGAAAAGCGAGCCTCGTAGGCTTGCTGCAACGGCCTTGCAGAGCGAAGGGTGGTTGCCTGTGCAGCGTAGACCTGCGCGGAAATCTGACCGACCACCTGTTGGATCTGAACATCGGCGCTCACGCGGCTGGCATTGCCGTGGCTGTAAACACGTGTGCGCTCGCGGATCTGCTGGGTAATGTCGCGTTCTATCGCCCGGCCTGTGCCCGCCAATACGGCGAGCAACACCAGTTGGTAGAACGCGGTTTGATAGTTGAAACGGTTTTCAAAGGGGATGATGTGTGTAGCCGGAACCGGCACGTTATTGAACACTGTGGTCCCGCTGCCGGTAGTGCGTTGTCCAAAACCGTCCCAATCATCACTGTGTTGTACGCCGGCATGACGGGCATCCACGACCGCAATCACGTCCGCCCCAGTGTCGGAACGCTGCGCGTACACATCGATCCAGTCAGAAAACAGACTGCCGGTGCTGTAGTATTTTTTGCCGTTTAAAAGAAACTGCGCTCCGTCCGGAGTCGCTTTGGTGATGACTTCACCGAGCTTTACATCGCCTGTTTCTGTCCAGGCGTTACCCACTAAATCGCCTTCAACGAAGCGCCGGAACCATGTGTCGCGTTCGGCCGTCGGGGGCGAATTCAGTTGATCTTCTACGAAGGCAAAGTGGCCGCGCAGGGACTGCGGAATATTGGAGTCGGCTTCGGCCAGTTCGATCAGCAACTGGAACAGTTGCTCAACAGAAGCGCCGGCGCCGCCATATTCCTTGGGCACTCGGATGGCACCGAACCCGGCCTGTTTGAGCCACTTGATGGGCTCGTATGGGAGAGTACGAGCGTTTTCTCGCTCAACGGTGCCCGCTGCAATGTGCTGGAACAACGGCCGAAAACGATTGGCGAGTGCTTCGTAGTCGGTGCCCAGAGAAAGCGGATTGTTTGGCGTGTCAGGCATGGGAACTCCCGTGATGATGAAAGCCGCTCGGTGGTAACGGCGTTAAATACATCCGATGTGCATGCACCATGCCGAAACATAAATGGCCGAGTAATCGCGGTGAATCCGTTGAATCCACGGACGCTGCTGTTGATGCATCAACAGTTGTGCTGTTTCGCTGGCTGCCCCGCGACACCTTTTCACGGCGTGCGGTAAAGACAACTGTTTGCGTGGAAACACCTGTTCAGCAAAACGTTGTTTGCCAGACGTCGAATAAAGACATGGCCCGGTCGTAACCTATTGAAAAGGCAGGGTATAAACAGCTGGCACAGTTGCTGCTATTTCCTCATCAGGCAGGTAGACACACCGTACTTGGCGACCACGCCGGGCGGCTTCCTTGCTCTATTTGGAGATAGGCAGATGAGTCAGAACACAATTAAATTCGCTTACTGGGTACCTAACGTCAGCGGCGGTTTGATCGTCAGTAAAATCGAGCAGCGCACTGACTGGGGCATCGAGTACAACCGCAAGCTGGCGCAGATTGCTGAAAAGTCGGGCTTTGAGTACGGGCTCACGCAAATCCGTTTCACAGCCGGCTACGGCGCCGACAACCAGCATGAGTCCGTTGCGTTCAGCCATGCGTTGTTGGCGGCGACCGAGAAACTCAAGGTGATCGCCGCCATCCTCCCCGGGCCCTGGACGCCCGCCGTCGTTGCCAAGCAGCTGGCGACGATCGATCAACTCACGGCCGGCCGTGTGGCGATCAACATTGTCAGTGGCTGGTTCAAAGGTGAATTCCAAGCCATTGGCGAACCATGGCTCGAGCATGACGAGCGCTACCGTCGTTCGGAAGAGTTCATCCAGGCGTTGAAAGGCATCTGGACAACCGACAATTTCACCTTCAAAGGCGATTTCTATCGCTTCCACAATTACACGCTGCGTCCGAAACCCATTCAGCAACCCCACCCTGAAATCTTTCAGGGCGGCAGCTCCCGCGCCGCCCGCGACATGGCTGCACGCGTCTCCGACTGGTACTTCACCAATGGCAACACGGTAGAAGGCATCAAGGCGCAGGTGGATGATATTCGCGCGAAGGCAGCGGCCAACGGGCATTCGGTCAAGATCGGCGTGAACGCTTTCATCATCGCTCGCGAAACCGAAGAGCAAGCGCGCGCGGTGCTTCAGGAAATCATCGATCAGGCTGATCCTGAAGCGGTGAATGCGTTCGGCGATGCGGCAAAACAGGCCGGCAAGGCCAGCCCTGAAGGCGAGGGCAATTGGGCCAAATCCACGTTTGAAGACCTGGTCCAATACAACGACGGGTTTAAAACGAATCTGATTGGGACGCCGAAACAGATTGCCGAGCGCATTGTGGCGTTGAAAGCCGTGGGCGTGGACCTGGTGCTCTCTGCCTTTCTGCACTTTCAGGAGGAAGTGGCGTATTTCGGTGAACACGTACTGCCGCTGGTACGGGAGCTGGAAGCGTCAGATCACACTGTTTCTGTGGCTCAAAGCGCTTGAGGTACGGGTCACAAACCACACAATCAGCGCAGCGGCGCTGATGCAGGCGCCCAGCAGGCTCACGGCAGACCATCCCCAGCGCGCATAAGCCTGGGTTGCAGCCACCGCGCCTGATGCGCTGCCTATCGAGTAGAAACACATGTACGCCCCGACCACTCGACTTTGAGCATCGGGGCGCGCCGCGAAGATCAGGTTCTGACTGGTGACATGGACTGCCTGGACGGCGAAGTCGAGCAGGATCACGCCGCAGACGAAGGCCAGCAGTGACGTCTGCGCAAAGCTGATGGGTAGCCAGGAAAACGTCAGCACGCCCAGCGCAACGCCGGTGACTCGTTGCCCCAGCCCCTGATCGGCCCAGCGTCCTGCCCGTCTGGCGGCCAGCGCACCTGCCACTCCGGCCAGACCGAACAGGCCAATGACCGTGTGCGAAAGCGAGAGCGGCGGGGCGCTCAAGGGCAGCACCATCGCCGTCCACAACACAGAAAACGCCGCGAAGATGAGCAGCGCCAGCACCCCGCGTATCCTCAACACAGGCTCACTGATCACCAGCTTGAAAACCGACCCGATCAGGTTCAGGTAGGTGCCTGAGCCGCGGGGCGATGGGGAGTCAGGCAAGCCTTGCCACAGCACTGCGCAGAGCGTGAGCATCAAGCCCGAGGACACGAAATACACCGCACGCCAGCCCGCCAGGTCCGCAACGAGGCCTGAGGCAAAACGCGCCATAAGAATCCCCAGCACAATGCCGCTGGTGACCGTGCCAACGATCTGCCCCCGTTGTGACGGCGCGGCAAGGACGGCGGCATAGGCGACCAGCACCTGAACCACCACGGCCATCAAACCCACGACGATCAAGGCCCCCAGTAGCGCCAGCCACGACGGCGCCGCGCCGACTGCTGCAAGCGCAATGGCCGATATGGCTGTCTGACCCAGCACCAGTCTTTTGCGGTTGACCCGATCACCCAATGGGACGATGAGCAGCAAACCCAGTGCATAACCGGCCTGAGTCGCCGTGACGACGACGCCGATCAGTCCTGCGTCAACGGCCAGACTGTAGGCCATGGCGTCGAGCAGGGGCTGGGCGAAATAAACATTGGCAACCGCCAGCGCACAGGTGACCGATAACAAAAGCGTGAGCCACGGCGACAGCGCCGGTTCTTGGGGGATGACGTCCGGACTTCTGTGCGGCCTGGATGGCGGTGGACAAGATGGGGACAGTCGTCCCAGTCTCGAATCAGTACCCTCTGTCATAACCCGCTCCTTGCCGGTAGACTGGTTGCAATCTGCAACCTGCTTGGATTCTGGCTTAATCCTGTTTTAGTTTGCAACCAGATTTTTCAGGTGTTGCGCAGGGCTCCACATGACTCACGGCTCGGAAGGTTAAAAATGCTCGACCACGATTCCTCACACCGTCACGAGTGCCCGGTTGCCAGAGCATCGGAGGTCATCGGTGACCGATGGTCGTTGCTCATCGTCCGCGATGCGTTCGACGATATTCGTCGATTCAGCGAGTTTCAAAAGAGCCTGGGCGTGGCCAAGAATATTCTGGCTGCGCGCTTGAAGGCGTTGGTCGAGGTCGGGGTGTTCGAGATTTGCCCGGCGTCCGATGGCAGCGCCTACAAGGAATACGTCCTCACCGAAAAAGGACGTGAACTATTTCCGATCGTGGTCAGCCTGCGTCAGTGGGGCGAACGTTTTCAGTTTGCACCCCATGAAACCCGCTCAGTGCTGGTGGACAACGCAACCGGTCAGCCGGTGATGAGGATGGCGGTTCAATCTGCGAGTGGCGAGACGCTTGGGCCAGCGGATTGCCATCGCATCAGAGTCACGCCTGACGATGTTTGAATCTTGAAAACAGCGCGTGGCACCATCAGCTGGGCTGAATCGCTGACAGAAACCGCCCGAATCAGGCGGTTTTTCACTGCTCCCACGGCTTGACCGTCAAAGCGGCCCATTCGTATGTTGCCCATCCACCAGCCGCTGAATCCCCAGCGGGTTAGCGTCTTGCAGCGCAGGGGGCAGCAAAGCATCGGGGTAATTCTGGAAGCACACCGGGCGCAGGAAGCGGTCAATGGCCAATGTCCCCACCGACGTCCCGCGCGCGTCTGACGTCGCCGGGTACGGGCCGCCATGCACCATGGTCTCGGTGACTTCCACCCCCGTCGGATAGCCATTCAACAGAATCCGGCCGACTTTTTCCTGCAAAAACTCGGTCAGCCAGCGGTATTCCAGCAGCTCACCCGCTTCGCCGAGGACGGTGGCCGTCAACTGCCCGCGCAGGCCATTGAGTGCTGCGGCCAGTTGCGCCTGGTCGGCAACTTCAATAACGATCGTGGCCGGCCCGAATACCTCTTCCTGGAGCAATTCGTCACCCTTGAGCAGCAAGCTGACGTCGGCTTTGAACAACTGCGGTTGGGCTTGTTTACCCTGTTGCGGACGTCCCGCCAGATGCTTCACCCCCGGGTGCGCGAGCAAATGTTGCAGCCCCTTGCTGTAGCTGGCGAGGGCGCCGACATTGAGCATGGTCTGCGCCGGTTGATCGTTCATCTGTGCGGTGAAGCGCTCCAGGAACGCCGTGAAATCGGCCGACTGCACGCCGATGATCAGCCCGGGGTTGGTGCAAAACTGCCCGCAACCCAGGGTCACCGAGGCAGCGAGCTCGTTGGCGAGGGTGTCGCCACGCACCTTAAGGGCCTGGGGGAGAATGATCACCGGGTTGATGCTCGACATCTCGGCGAATACCGGAATCGGCTGGGCACGCTCCGCCGCCATCTTGCACAAGGCGTTGCCGCCTTTGAGAGAACCGGTGAACCCCACGGCTTGAATCGACGGATGCTTGACCAGCCACTCGCCGACGCCCCCGCCATAGATCATGTTGAACACACCGTCGGGCATACCGGTGCGCGCCGCGGCACGCATGATCGCGTCCGCCACCCATTCGGCGGTGGCCATGTGGCCGCTGTGGGCTTTGAACACCACCGGGCAGCCCGCCGCCAGGGCGGATGCGGTATCGCCACCGGCAGTGGAAAACGCCAGCGGGAAGTTGCTCGCACCGAACACGGCCACCGGACCCAGCGCGATCCGGAACTGACGCAAATCGGGGCGGGGCAGGGGTTTACGATCCGGCAGGGCGCGATCAATGCGTGCCCCGTAAAAGTCACCGCGCCGCAGCACGTTGGCGAACAGGCGCATTTGCCCGCTGGTGCGACCACGCTCGCCCTGGATACGCCCGGCAGGCAACGCCGTCTCACGGCAGACAGTGCTGACAAAATCGTCGCCCAAGGCATCCAGCTCGTCGGCGATGGTGTCGAGAAATTCGGCGCGGCACGAGGCGGGCAGATTGCGGTAAATCGGGTAGGCACTAGCGGCCGCCTTGGCCGCCGCGTCGACTTCGTCTTGCGTCGCCTGGATGAAATGACCTGGGAGGGCCTCGTCTGTGGTCGCATTGAAGCTTTGCAACTGCACACTGCCGGCGCCGAGTCGCTGTCCACCGATGTAGTTCAGACCGAGAATCTGAGTCATGTCAGGGCTCCTGATTGATTGAGTAAATGTCGGGACTCCCGCTGAGCCAAGCGGCTCCCCATCGTGCCGGACGACGGAAGCCGGAGTGCCGGAGTGAATGAAAGGTCTTAGGTGATCGCCCCGATCTGCCACGGCACGAACTCGTTCTGGCCGTAGCCATGCTGTTCGCTTTTACTTTTGTCACCCGAGGCGATGCGCAGCATCATGCGGAAGATGTAGTCACCGCGTTCCTCAATGGTCATGGTGCCGTCGGCAATCCCGCCGCAGTTGACGTCCATGTCTTCTTCCTGCGTTTCCCACAGACTTGTGTTGGTGGCGAGCTTGATGGACGGCGAGGGCGCACAGCCATACGCCGAACCGCGCCCCGTGGTGAAGGCAATCAGGTTGGCCCCGCCCGCGACCTGGCCGGTGGCAGAGATCGGGTCGTAGCCCGGGGTGTCCATGAACACCAGGCCGTGTGCCCTGACGGTTTCAGCGTATTCGTAGACATCCACCAGATCGGTGGAGCCTGCCTTGGCGACGGCACCCAGAGATTTCTCCAGAATAGTGGTCAAGCCTCCGGCCTTGTTGCCCGCAGAAGGATTGTTGTTGAGCTCGGCGTCCATACGCTTGCAGTAGGCTTCCCACCAGTGGATACGGGCGATGAGTTTCTCTCCGACGTTCTGGCTGACGGCGCGGCGGGTCAGCAAGTGCTCGGCGCCGTAGACCTCCGGCGTTTCCGACAGAATCGCGGTGCCGCCGGCCGCCACCAGACGATCGACTGCATTGCCCAATGCAGGATTGGCCGTGATGCCCGAATAACCGTCGGATCCACCGCATTGCAGGCCGATGATCAGGTGTTTGGCGCTGACGGGTTCGCGTTTGACGTTGTTTGCCTCTGCCAGCAGGGACTTCACTTGCGCGATGCCGCTGGCAATGGTTTTCGACGTGCCGCCCGTGCCCTGGATGGTGAAGGTGCGCAGCGAATGGCTGCTGGTCAGGCCCTGGGCCACCAGCAGATCGGGGATCTGATTGGTTTCGCAACCCAGGCCGATCATCAGGACCGAGGCAAAGTTCGGGTGAACGGCATAGCCGCCCAGGGTCCTGCGCAGCATGGCCAGTGCCTCGCCCCCCGGATCGACGGCGCAGCCCACGCCGTGGGTGAGGGCAACGACACCGTCGACATTGGGGTATTCAATCAGCGCCTCAGGGTGAATGTCGCGGCGAAAATAGTCGGCAATCGCCCGCGCCACCGTGGCCGAGCAATTGACCGACGTCAGAATGCCGATGTAATTGCGAGTGGCCACACGGCCATCGGCGCGCACGATGCCCATGAACGTCTCTGCGGTGGGGGCAGGACTGCCTTTTGCGTCGACACCGAACGCGTAGTCCCGAGAGAAATCCCCCATGGCGACGTTGTGGACATGCACGTGCTGTCCCGCTTCGATGGGCTGACTGGCGAAGCCGATGATCTGACCGTAGCGGCGCACAGGCTGGCCCACGTCGATATGACGGGCCGCGACTTTGTGACCGGAAGGCACAGGCTCAAGCACCTCGATACCTTCGGCTTTAAGCACCAGACCTTTGACCAGTGGTTGCCGCGCGATCAGCACATCGTCCAGCGCGTTGAGCCTGATCACGGCATGGGCAGCGGTGTCGCTGCCTGTTGTTGTTATGAGCTGCATGACGATTGCCTCGGTTATTCAGTGAGCGCAATGGGAATGGGGAGAGCAGGGCAGGTCAGGCCAATCCACGCTCGCGGTAATCAATCAGGCTGGAGAACAGCATCAAACCGGACGCCATGACGACGAAGAAAATCAGCGCCAGGAAGTACGAGCCGGTGTACTGCACGATCAGGCCAATCAGGATGGGCACAATCACACCGACCATGTTCCCGCAGAAGTTCATGCTGCCGCCCAACACACCGGCTTTGGACTGGCCGCCGAGGATCGCGGGCAGGCACCAGTACATGCCGCACCAGCGAATGAAAAACAGCGCCACACACAGCAGCGAGATCACAACGACGTCGTCACTGTTATAAGCCACAGCGAGAATGCAAATGGCGGCAATGGCCGCGGAGCCTGCGAACATGCTGCGCATGACGGTGTTGGGCTGGCCGCCGGCCGCTTTCCATTTGTCGGCCACCCAGCCGCCAAACAGTTCGCCGATGAACCCGCACATGAAGATCAGAAAGGTCGCGCCGCCCATGGCCTTGATGTCCAGATTATGGGCCTGATGCAAGTAGCTCGGCATCCAGGTCAGCAGGCCGTAAAACACACTGTTGTAGCAAGCGAAGCCCGCGAACATGGCCAGCACGGAACGGCTCTTGAGCAATTCCTTGAGGATCGCCTTGCGCCCGCCCGTGGCTTTTCTGGCGGCCTCATTGGCGTCAGTGATGTACGCCAGCTCTGCCGCATTGACCTTGGGGTGTTCACTGGGGTGGTTTCTGATGTACCACCACGCCCAGACGCCTACGACCATGGTGCCCACGCCGGCGATGACGAAGGCGATCCGCCAGGAGTCAAACCAGGTGATCAGTCCCGCAATGAGGATGGCCCCCAGTGCAGTGCCCAGCGGTGCGCCGCCATCGACGAGGGTTGCGCCGCGACCGCGCTCATTGGGCGTCAGCCAGGCACCGTTGAGCTTGGCCCCGGCCGGCATGATCGGCGACTCTGCGACACCCAGCCCGATGCGCGTGATCAGCAGGGTGATCCAGTTGTGCGCGCCACCCGCCAGCGCCTGAAACAGGCCCCAACCAATGGTGGCAATGCCGACGATATTGCGGGTTTGAAAACGGTCGAGCAGCATACCGCCAGGGATCTGCATGAGCGCATACGACCAGAAGAACGCGCTGAGCATCAGACCTTCCAGCGCCGGCGTCATATTGAAGTCAGCGGAGATCAGCGGCAGCGCAACGGACAAGGAAGCCCGGTCGATGTAGTTGATGGCGGAGAGCAGCAGCAGGAGCAGGAAGATCCTCCACCGCACCGTGGTGGGACGGGCGCTCGCGGCACTCGTGGAAGCAGCAGGCGTGACGACCTGTACATTGCCAGTGGTCATGTTCATCTCACTCTTATGTTTATTATGAAATGCATCCGTTGCTAAGGGCCCGGTGCAGGGCCTCACCCGTCAGAGCGATCTTGTTTCTCCAATGTTGAACGCTGAGGCGACGACTTCCAAGGAGTTGCACAGGGGTTTTCCGAACTCGTTCATGCTGATCTCGAACCGATCACCCGGCTGAGTTTTGACGTTGTCTGCGACCGAAAGGGTGGCCGTGCCGAAGAAGTGCACATGCACATCGCCCGGGCGCAGGAACTGGGTGTACTTGAAGTGGTGATACTCCAGGTTCTCCAGGCTGTGGCACATGTTGTCCTCGCCGCTGAGAAACTCTTTCTCCCATAACAGGTTGCCGTCGCGCCAGATCCGGCTGGTGCCGGCCAGGTGCCGTGGCAATTCACCGACGCGCAGCTCTGGCCCGTAGGCGCAGTTGCGCAGCTTGGAGTGGGCCAGATACAGGTAATTGCGCCGTTCCATGACATGGTCGGAGAACTCGTTGCCCAAGGCGAAGCCCAAGCGGTAGGGCGTGCCGTCATGGCCGATGACGTAGAGGCCGGTCAGCTCGGGCTCTTCGCCCGCATCTTCAGCGAAGCCCGGCGACTGGAACGCCTGGTTCGGGCGTACCACAATCGAGCCGTCGCCCTTGTAGAACCACTCTGGCTGAGCGCCCACGGTACCCGCCGCCGGACGGCCGCCGTCGATCCCCCACTGGAACATCCGCGCGGTGTCCGTCAGCGCAGCCTGACTGTCGGCGTTTTTCTGGTGCATCTTGTCGCGGGTCGAAGCACTTCCCAGGTGAGTCAGGCCGGTGCCGCTGATCAGGCAGTGAGCGGGGTCTTCATGGTCCAGTGGCGGCAGGACGCGGCCGGTGTCCAGCAGATGGGTATAACTGTCGGCACTCAGTACCGTGCCCACGCTCCGTACTTCCTGCTGCAGGCTGTGGCCATTGGCAATGGCGGCGAGGGCCAGGGTGCGGGTGCTGGCTGTGCCGTTGACCACCTGAATCGAGTCGCCCTCGACCACGCCGACACGGCGCTGACCCGTGGCATCTTCAAACTGGATTAAACGCATGTTGAGGCCTCGACGTGTTGTTATCGTTGAGGTCACTTTAAATTTCCAGCCTGCTGCTGCCTAATGAGAGTTACGACCCAAGCGATAACCTTTAGGTATACCCATGCTGCCGTCCCTCTCATCCATGGTGTCTCGCCTGCGACTCAAGCAGCTGCGGCTATTGATTGCCCTCGACGAGCATGGCTCGGTGCGCAAGGCATCCGAGATCATGGCGCTGTCGCAACCGGGCGCCACCAAGGCATTGCAGGAAATCGAGACTGTTTTCGGTTCAAGCCTCTTCGAGCGCACCAGCAAGGGTCTGGAGGCCAACGATCTTGGCCGCTGCGTGATTCGTTATGCCCGCCTGATTCACACCGACCTTGAGCACCTTCGCGAAGAAATGGTCGGCATCCTCAAAGGCCAAGGCGGGCGCCTGGCCATCGGCACCATCATGGGCGCCGTGCCGACGCTGGTGGACAGCCTGGCGCGACTGCGCGACAAACAGCCGGAGTTGTCGATCTCCATCGTCGAAGACACCAGTTCGCGGTTGTTGAGCTTGCTGGATCAGGGAAGGGTGGATGTCGCGATCTGCCGAACCAGCGTGAGCCCACGTCCGGGCGCGTATCAAACCCGCTTCCGGGCACAGGAACCGCTGGTGGTGGTGGCCAATCCTGCGCATCGCCTGGCCCATGCGCCGACGCTGCAACTGGCCGACTTGATGGACAGCCGCTGGGTGGTGTTCCCGGTCAACATGCCCATGCGCTTGACGCTGGAGCGCGAGTTTCGCCAGGTGGGGTTGAGCTTTCCGCTTTACGCCATCGAAACCTCGTCGACGTTTACGACGTTGTCGTTGTTGCTGAAGGATCCGAATCTGGTGGCGGTGATGCCGAACGATGTCGCGCAGATGGCGCTGGATCACGGCATGTTGGTCAAACTGCCGCTGACGATTCAGTCCACCAGCGAGCCTTATGAAATCGTGACTCGATCGAATGTGGAGTACACGGCGTCGATGGTGTTGCTGATTGAGGAGATGACGGGGGTGGGTTTGGATTCAACAAGGGATGAGTAGGCTCGCCCGCGAACTGTTCATGCAGCCACGATGCGAATGTGTCGCTATAGTCCATGTGATCGCACAGCAAGGCCGTCTGGAGCATGTGATTAATCCTCGAGAAGAGCAGGGGTGTTTCCCGTCTGCAGGTGAGGTCGTAGAAACCAAACGCGGCAACCATAAGCGTTTGAACGCCTGGAAAGGTCAGTTCGGCGACGAGGTTGAGAATTGGTTGGTTAAATGATCCGCTTAAGCTGTAGCAGCCGTCGTGAGACGGCTTTTTTTCCGCTGGGACCGCGCTGACGTGATCAGTGGAGGCTTGGAGACGCTTTTCATGGCAGGACCTACCAAGCCTGCGTGTTTACCACTCAGCCCGCGAACTTGTAATCACCGCCTTTTTTGATCGCATTGATATAGGCCGGCCGCGCCTGGAACCGGTCGATCCAGGCGGCTAGGCCAGGGTAGTCGTTCAGCATGCCTTGGGATTTTGCAAACTCGCCAATAAAGCTCATTTGGATATCCGCGCCGCTGATTTCTTCACCCAACAAATACGGGGTAAGTTTCAACGCGGTCTCCAGATAACCTAGATAGTTGGCCAGTTCAGATTCAATTCGCGGCTGCAGCGGCTTGCCAGCGTCCCCAAGACGCCCGACATAAAGGCTGAGCATCAGCGGCAGCATGGCCGACCCTTCTGCGAAATGCAGCCATTGCACGTATTCGTCGTAGGTCGCGGTGGCCGGGTCAGGCTGCAAGCGGCCATCGCCGTGGCGGCGGATCAGATAATCGACGATAGCACCGGATTCGATCAGCACATGGGGGCCATCCTGAATAACCGGTGACTTGCCCAGCGGGTTAATGGCTTTCAGTTCAGGGGGCGCCAGGTTGGTCTTGGCGTCTCTTTGGTAGTGCTTGATCTCGTAGGGCAGGGCGAGCTCTTCGAGTAGCCAGAGGATGCGCTGCGAGCGGGAATTATTGAGATGGTGAACGATGATCATGAAGTTACCTATGAGATGTAAAGGTGTGTAAGGACAGACTGTCGTGGCCCACTGTGGTTCTAAATGGTTGCGAAATCAGCAGTCAGTAGCACCGTCCCGAAGGCGGCGCCTCGGGCATGATGCAAAACCTAATTCGCGAGGAATCCATCGGCTCATCCTCGCTGAACTAATCACCGCGCCCGTCCCCTAATTCTGCGCACGTTGCGCCAATCCCAGGCTTATCCTGGGTCACTCACACACGAAGGTTTGGTGAATCATGAAGAGCGAACAGGTAGAAGGCGTTGTAGAGCAGGTTGCCGGCAAAGCACAGAGCGCAGTAGGGAAACTGTTTGGTGATTCGAAGCTGGAGGCGGAAGGTACCGGTCGCCAGGCTTCTGGTCAGTTGACCCAGGCCTATGGCGATGCGATGGACAGCATCTCTGCGTTTGTTAAAGAGAAACCAGTCGCTGCAGTTGCCATTGGTGGAATTGCGTTGCTGATTCTGGACCGTCTCTTTCGCCGCTGAGTGAGGAGAAAGGGAAGCTCCGATAGGGGCGTCCACGTTTGTTTACGTACAGCTCACCAGCTGGATCGATTCAGAGGAATTTGATCAGTGGAAAGCAACCCTGAGAAAAGCAGGCATAGATGGGGCCAATAATAATCTGCCCATGACTAGGGCAGGTTATCTGCTGCTACGCTTTAATTCGACAGCATTCACGTTGCAAAAAGACACCACCGTACGAGGTATCATTTTGGGCCGCGACAGATCCTCTGCACTGCAACCTTTGTACATTGCAAAGGCTGTCTGGGAGCTTAATCGTCGTAGCTAATGAAGCAGTACTCAAAGCTTCTTGAGTACACAACTACGTGTTCAACAAGCCCTCACACCCTATTCTATGCAGCCTGGAGATTTCAAATCGGTACCAATGGTCACAGCGGTAACAGGAACGCCTGCAAAGGCATTCTTCGCCCCAGCTGAGAACTGGGGGTCACAGTTAAAGGTCATATCTGTAACGAAATCCTCCCCTTTGGCTTTTACGATCTGGGCCTTCCATGCATCCGCAGCCGAGATCGCTTCATCTGAAGACAGAGTGACCTCCAGCAGGACCTGCATGTAGTTCACCGCATGGGGGCCTTCCCAAAGGGCGTAGACGGACGGATCGAAGGCGTTGCCACACATGGTGAGGCAGTCAGCGGAGTAGGCGAAGCCACCACCGGAGGACTCTCCAAACGCTCCGAAGGTAAGCGGCTTGCCTGGGGCCGGCGCGTAGCTGTCTACGAATTTCGTAAGATCTGCAGGGCATTTAGGCCCAGTTTCGAGCCTAAGCCTGGTGACATTGCCACCCTCGATCGTCGCCGTAACGTTGCAGCCCTGGACCTTGAATTTGTGATCGTTCCCATTTGACGCACGAGGAATGCCGGCTATCGATTCAAAGTACCGTTGATTGGTGCCCAGCATATCGCCCGTAAACACTTCCGCTAGCGTCGCCGCCTGTGCTGTGCCGAGGGACGCCAGGACTGTTGCAATACCGAGACTGCTTGCTTTCAGCATGAGATGATTCCATTCACTACTGCGTTGATTGGTTCGCTTCACCTAATGGTGGGCGAAGAACGATTGTAATGGACTGGAGGTCAGCAAGGTCTGCTTTCTCCTTCGTTGAAGCTGAGGTGGACCGCCAAGTTGTGTCGCCCTCTCTCAAGTGCCCAATTCCTAGCGGCAGCTATATACCCATAGCTTACGCTCAGCGGTATGTATGAAAATGAAAGCCCCGGGGGGGCACACGCGAGATGCCTGCTTTCTCAAATTGCAGAGCGCGGCGCTGCCTGTGGGGCTTTGCGCGGTACACCAGAGAATGAGAGAGCACTGCTCTGGCGCTTTGCTTCAGCAGCGTTAGGGTGGGAGGAGAAACCCGTAATCGCAGGCTTTGATCCACGCAGCAGGAGGACTTACGGCGCCCGCGCCGCGTCACGCATGTCTAGATTCATACTGCTTAAGCAGATTGATAATCTCCTTGTAACACGCCACTTTCCCGCGAAGCTCTATCCTTTGAAGGAGCAGCCAAACCAGACCACAGAAGGCGACACTCGCAACGACCAGTTTCAGCCAAGGCGAGAGAGTCAAGCTGAAGAAGGCCAGCATCACCACAATCAGGGAGGCAAAGGTGGTAAAGGCATCGGCTTGATCACTGATGTATTCGCTGCGGTTACTCAGCGTCAGGCTTGCAAGGGAGAGGGAGTGTTTCGCTAATTCTCTTTTCTTCAATTCTGATAGAGCAGCGATGCTGAAATCAACCTCTTGGGACATGACCGATTCACAGTCCCAGTCGGCAAACGGCATCAATTTCCTTTTTAGCCAAGTGCTGCGGTCGATATAGACACGCTGGCAAAACTCAGCTCGGGCAGTGATGTACCACTTAACATAGCTATGCAGTGAAGATTCCATGAGGTCTGATAACTCCATTGAGGATGGGAACGATTGATTGCGCGGTTCGACCTGTTAACAGACCCGCTAACAAGGATGGAAGGCTAGTAATTGAGCACAGGGTAAAAAAGGAGCATGTCAAAGCGGGCTCGCGTTTCGCCTAGGCAAGAATTTTTCACGTACTAATCAGGTTCGCACAAGATTATTAAACCTTCATTTGGCAGCTCGAGCTGGTGGCTGCGGAATGCTTGTCCGGCGCTACCAGGTTGTTTGGAAGTAGGGATGCGTAGCGGGAAGGAGCAACCCAGGGCGAAGAGTTGGAGTATCAGCAAGTGATTCGACATTCAGACACACAATTTAACTTATGGGCGATGTCTTATGTCCATAAGAAGCTTACGGGCCTTGAAATTGCTCACTCAGCATCAGCACCCTAGAAATTAAGTCGATTGTTCATCGATTCATGTCCCTAGAACCAGTTTCCCAACCCGTTTAGCCTCGCTGCCCCAACCTCTGACGATCCCGATATTCCGCAGCATTGATCGCTGAGGGCACTTCGGAGAAAGGTTTGCACCCGAACGGTATAATTCCCCTATTAAGAGCCGTGCTTAAGGGGGTAGGGCTTCCGGGCGAGCGATCGCCAGCGGGTGAACTGGGTTCAGGAGTAGGGATTGAACAACGCGCCAAAGACATCAGTGGATCATGCTGGTGTCTGAATTGCGCATAGCGCTGGAAGTAGGGCTGGAATGGAGCAGAAAGGTGGAACCGCCGACCAAGGTAAAGCGGACTCTCGAAGAAGCCTGGGCCCTTGGCAAATGCCAGCCGTGACGCCAAGTAAGAGCTGGCAAATTCAGTTTTTGGCTGGCTTTGGACTGGATCGGATACTTGGAAGTCTCGGGGTTTGAAGTAAGAGAACGTGGGCTTGATGGTCTGTGTGGCAGTGAGCGCCCGCATAGGAATGTCCGAGTGGACGGCCGCTGCGACGATGAACAAAAACGGTTCCAATTTCTCACTGTAGTTTGCAAGCGACTCAGTAATCCCCATCAGGTCGGAGAGTTGCTCCGACGTGAATATTGTCCGGCGATTTTCTGTGCGGGCTACGAAGTCTTTAGGTGATAAGTCCCGAAAAGGATTTCCAGTCCCGGTACCTGCGTCAGTGAGCAGCGAATCAGTAAAAGCGAAATACTCCCGTCCATGCGTAAGGAACCAGTTCCGATGGTGTTTAGAGCTCAGCCCTGGATCATCGCCAGAGAGAGTCTGTCGGATGATCGGACGCCATAGCGGATCAAGAGGCTTGTCTGCAAAATTCCCCCGGGTCTTTTTGGAGTACCGACTACAGCCCGGTGTCGTGACCCAAGCAATCGGCGGTCTCATTATGAACTCTATAAAAGCTCTTGCGTCGGCGCTGTCCCAATCATACAAGGCTATCCCTCGGATTGACCAACTCCAGTGCATCATCGACTCTATGATCGGGCAAGGCATCTTGTAGTGACGGTCTTGGAATCCAGACCGTCGAGATTGCTTCATAAGAAAGCCCATGCCAGTTTGCCAGGCTTTGAGCGCATTCAGATGCCCGGGAACTGACTCCAAGCGGCGCCGAACTTCCAGGTTTATGGGCTGCTCAACTTGGGCATGGCCGTTGAGTAAACCCAAAGGTGGGAACAGAGGATAAGGAACTGTGGGCTCAGCCATGGATTACAAGTCCTATGCGAACACGTTGACCGCTTGAGGTAAGCGGGAACTGAGCAGCCGGGTCTGCTGGGTTAGCCAAGTAACCAAGTCATGGCAGCCAGGTCAGTGCAGCGGGCCTAAAAACGTCATGGGGGATTCATCGTTGGGACTCATGACGGAGTGGGCGCTGAACGGTCAGCCAGTTCCTCATAGAAAGCCTACACTCAAGTGCTCAGGACGACAAAGATCGCATTGGCGAGTACTAGACGAGGCTTAAGCGGAAATAGTTGGTGGCTTTGAAGTGAGATTTAGAAGTCTTGTTTTCAAATCTGAGGAATCGCTGACTAGAGCTTAGGAAAATCTCGAAGGCACAGGAGGTAGGGCGAGGAACTCGTTTAATTCGAGGCAAACCACGGTTTTTACTCACTGGTGACATTTACAGCTTTGTCACCCTGACACATAATTTAACATAATATACATTATGCGAACCCTCTAAATATTCTCTTTTGATTCAAGGGCTTACAATTTGTCGTGCTTGGATCTACGCCAATGATCCCAACGCACGAAAAGAATGTCGATGCAGGCCCAG